>JAGQWV010000887.1 GCA_020437045.1 Saprospiraceae bacterium
CAAACCATTCTGCACATTAAGTGCCTCCCCCTGTGTAGGAATCATCGTCTCTTCCCAGGAAGCTACCCAGGGCATCCAGGCTGCGGACCGCAATGTCTGTGGTGTCTTCAACTGGGCATTGGAAGCCCGCTCCCGGGGATAATTTAGAGGAAAAGCCAATTCCTCCCGAAATCCGGCTAAGACATCGGACGGATCGAATGAAAGGACATAAGCAAAAAGGTGCTCACGGGACTGGGAAAAGGAAGCATCCGATATAACTCCCAAATAGCCTCTGCCTTCATGAAATTCAATAGCCCAGGGTCGTAGCACTCCCGATTCGGATACTTTTTGACCAATAATTTCAATACCTGCCAGGAGAGCTTCTTTGCGTTTTGCACCAAACTTTGACTTGAAACTCAGATTAATCTCTCCTTCTACGGCAGACAATCGAAGTTGTAGTACAGTCGCTTTGCGGGCATCACCGGCATGTTTAACAATGTCAAAATTTTCGACCACCAGTTGATCTCCCTGGTAAATATCGAATAATCGGTCACCTACCACAAATTGCTCTGGTTCGGCAAAATGAAGATACACGGTATATTCCTCTTCGATGGGTACCGGGATATCATAGCTGAAATCTCCTCTGCGGAAGCTTTGATACAATTCTGCCGAACTGGTATTACCTGCATTGTTCAACGTATTTGAAATAGGTGCCTGCGTAAAACCCGACAAGCCAGCGATGGAATATTTGTTCTTATCCCAGGATACATGGTTGGAATCGGTAAATGCTTCGGCTCCGTTGGCATTGCTGTTACCTCCTGCATTTATGCAATTCCGGTAGCGAAAAAACAAGTTGGGCAAACCTGGAAGTTCGGAAATTGGATAATTGTGAATAATCGGAGGTCTGACCTCTATGGTATCATCACCTACATCCATGCTGATCAGCGAGCGTTGCTGCACATTCACCATCCATAAAGTCCTTCCGTCTTCAGCCATCTCGATATCACCAAATCCCGTCATGCCTACTTTGTCAAAGGCATCAATGTCGTAGCTAGCCCGGCGAGTCCGGTCTTCGATTGTAGAGAGGGCATAAGGCATCGTTTCATCAATTTCTCTATCAACAATTTCACGACGTACCGATCCCAGATCAATTGTAGGTCCCGTAGCCGGGGTGACATCTTGCAGGTTGAAATGACCGATGGTGGGTGGGTTCGTATGATAATCTAATGTATAAACAGCACCCATTCCCTCAGGTCCTAAACCTACGTGTCTTTTTAATAAAGCAGCAGCGAAAGCACGTTGATGAGACCTTTGGTAAGTAACGCCCCACGTCGACCCTAATTGGCTTATCGTGGCATCCCTTATGGGATTAGGTCCATCGCCTCCAAACATTGCCGCGATGCCACGAGCAGCAAAGGGAAATCGTACAAAAGCAGGGCTATCTTTTTTGAGAGCCGATGCCCCCTTCTCATAGCAGGGTATCAAAATCTGGGTTGTATTTGGATCAAGAGGGCGATCCCTTAATACCGGTACATTAAATGAATCGCCATCCAAAGCAAAGAAAATGGAGGTAGCACGATTCTTTCCGGCAAAAAGTTGATCATCATATCCTAACACATGAATTCGGATTCTACTCCGGATTACCGCAGAAGGAAGGGTAAAGCTGCCATTTCCATCATCTAAAAATGGTATTTCATTGCCATAGGTATCAACTCCAAATACTTGTAGTCCAGAGACCAGTGATTCATCGGGATCTTTAAGCCCATTGTTATTATAATCGTCAAAAGTAAAAACCAGTATATCTCCGAATAAGGGAGTTCCCGCGAGAAATAGGCAAAGGATCACAAAAGGTTTCAAATTGTGTCCCATCGTCTGAATATTTCATGGTCAATGTGAAAGTTTGAACTGGTCCCGGACCGGTCTGGCAATCACATTACAAAGATATACCAATTGCAAAATCAAATTGTTAAAATTTTCAGAAGATCAGCAGGTTACATATTGGAAAATAATAATATATCGATCAGATAATTATTGGAGAAGAAGTTGAAAATTAATTACAGTACAGGGAAAATGTCTCCATTCGTAATTTTTGGGGTCCTTAAAGAAGCTCGTCATCAAATGACAGATAATACGTATATATAAATATTTGATTTAAAATATATTAAAATATATTTAAACTTGATAGCGTTTGGACCACCCTGACCAAATATCAGCAGTAATCCTTTTTAGATGCTTATGTAATTTTATTGCTATTTAGTAGGAATAAACGAGAATTTCCTAATCATGGAGATAGAAATCATATTTTTATAGCACTATGATACGATATCTACGGTTTACATTTGTCATCACCTGTTGCCTGATACTCTTACGAGTACAAGCTCAGAAAGAAATTTTACTGGAGGCGGAATCTTTCAAAACCACGGGCGGATGGGTCATCGATCAGCAGTTTTTCGATGTGATGGGTTCATCATATCTCCTGGCGCATGGACTGGGTCATTCGGTTGCCGATGCAGCATCATCCTTTCAGGTGCAAGAATCAGGCACTTATCAGGTTTGGGTCCGAACGAAGGATTGGGCGCCTTTTCCGAAGGGGCCTGGTAAATTTATCCTGGAAATCGGGGATCACTATCAATACGAATTTGGTTCTACCGGAAAGAAAGGTTGGCAGTGGTACAAAGGAGGTGAAATCAATCTTTCATCCGGACAGAAAATCAATATCCGATTGCACGACATGACCGGTTTTGATGGACGATGCGATGCCATCTTTCTCACTACCGATTTAGGTTTTACCCCTCCCGAAGAAGGTCAGTCCCTTAGTCATTGGCGGCGGGAACTCCTGGGACTGCCAGAAACACCAATGGATGCCGGTCTTTACGATCTTGTTGTGATTGGGGGTGGGATGGCCGGCACATGTACGGCCCTTTCAGCAGCCCGCCAGGGACTGAAAGTCGCATTAGTCCAGAACCGTCCGGTATTGGGTGGCAACAATAGTTCTGAAATCAGAGTACATCTCATGGGGCGAACGGACAAAAATGACTTTCCGGTCCTGGGACGTATTGTCCATGAACTAGACAACGGTGACCCGGGAAATGCCAATTCGGATGGTGATCGATATGGAGATGATCGCAAGGAAGAAATCGTCCGGATGCAACCCAATCTCGATCTTTTCTTGAGCATGCATGCTTATGATGTGGAGATGAAGGATCACCAAATAACCGCAGTAATCGCCAGACATATCCAAACGAATGAAGAATTGAGATTTCCGGGCCGGCTTTTTGCAGATTGCACAGGTGATGGCACGATTGGTTATCTGGCAGGTGCCGATTATCGTATGGGACGGGAGAGCAAAGAAGAAACCGGCGAAGATCTCGCTCCGGAAAAATCGGATAGTTTTACTTTAGGCACTTCCAATCTATGGCATGCTTCGGTCATGGACACGATTTCTTCCTTCCCGGAGACACCCTGGGCCCTGACATTTACAGATGAATATTATATTGATGCTGGTAAAGCAGACTGGCAATGGGAAACCGGATTCGGTAATTTCAATACCATCACTGAGGCGGAGGAAATCAGAGATCATAATTTCCGGGCTATCTATGGAAACTGGTCTTTCCTTAAAAATGAAAAAAAAGATAAATATCAATATCATCAATTGGATTGGGTTGCCCACATCGGAGGTAAAAGAGAATCCCGTCGATTGATGGGAGACTATGTTCTTAACCAATACGATTGCCAGGGCGAAAATCCCCAGGACGATGGATTCGTCACGGCTACGTGGACCATCGACCTGCATTTTCCCGATCCGGAAAACAAGAAATATTTTGAGGGTGAAGAGTTTTTTGCCGCCACCAAACATATCCGGGTAGCTCCCTATAATATACCGTATCGATGTCTTTATTCCCGAAATATTGACAATCTTTTTATGGCGGGCAGAAATATCTCCACGACACATGTGGCATTTGGATCAACCCGGGTAATGAAAACCTGTGGCATGATGGGTGAACTGGTAGGTTATGCAGCAGGGCTCTGTAAAAAATATGATGTACTGCCCCGACAGGTATATGAAAAACATTTAGCTGAATTAACCGATATTTTAAAAGGTGTTCGAATGATCAGGCCTTAATTTATTATGCGCATGAAATTCATCACTAAGTCTCCAGCACAAAATGTTGTTCTGATTGGCCTCTTATTTTTATGTTTATCGCAGCACGATGTATTTTGTCAGGAAAATAATGCCCCTGATTCATTTGAAGTCCATTTATCGACCAACCGGGATCTCACGCTGATCCTGGTTCGTGATGATGCAGGTATTCCCCAATTTTATACCAGTGATATTTTTACTCAGGTATGCGAAACAGCGGAATGCAAGCCGGTACGGATCATTCTTTATTGGGATCTTTTAGGAAATTACACCCATTATCAACTCCCGGATGGATTTATTTTGACCAAACTGGATCATGTACCATTTACCCCGGAAGACTATCATAAATTTATGACTGTACTGGCTGATCCATACAGTCCTTTAGAAGATCTCTCTTTTAGTGAATTGACCGGAAGCAGGGAAAAAGCCAGTGTTCAGGAGATTGATGGAATCACAGGAGCCACACCTAAATCGATTTCCAATGGCATTGTCGAGGGAGCCGTTTATACCTGCTATACAATTTGGCATCTGGCTCATGGTGAAATAAGCAAGCGAATTATGGGATTGACAGATTCACTATCTACCACTTCCTTCATTTTAAAAAATTTAATTCAAACAGAGAATTCTGATTCCCGGCGATGGGCGATTAAAAAGATTTTAAATCACAATGATCAATATCCGGATCTGGTTCGCGATATTCTGACAGCTTTTACTCCGACGCAACTTTTTGAGGCTAAGTTCATTCTAACGTCCATTCCTGATGACGTTCTTAAAAAAAGTTATGCTCAAAGGATTCTTTGGTCACAGTACGCAACGCTTTCCTATAACCTCCAAATCATTCTTTTGGAAAGATATCAAACCATTGCTATTGATGTGAACCTAAAAGAAGAAATCTTTAAAAACAGCGGCGAATTAAATTTCGACCAGAAAGCGTTATTTAACAGGCTTGTGTTTGCTGAAGTAGATTAGTTCAATGCCACCTTTACCGTTGTAAAAAAGGGCATCCATCCCTCTTACTGCACTCCATTCTCATTTATTTATTATTAAGATGCGCAAAGCGTGACCGATAGATCAGGTCATTTCTGATCTACAGAAAAGTGCAAATCACCAAAGACAATTGGTAGATTCGTATCATAAATCAAAGAGATGAACACCAACGTTTCAATCTTTTTTATTGATCCCCTGAAAATCGCTTTTTCTCTTTTGCTGATCTTTCTATTCTGTCCCCCTATTACCGGTCAAATCAGCATAGATAATTTTAAAAGTTATCAAATGGAGAACGGGCTACCTGATAACCGCATCTATTCAATATGTCAGGATCAAGATCGAATCCTATGGATTGGCACTGCCGCAGGAATCAGCACTTTTGATGGCGAAAACTTCTATTCACCGTTCTCATCTG
>JAGQWV010000888.1 GCA_020437045.1 Saprospiraceae bacterium
TGAACCGCTCCAATTTTCTGGAGAGCCTCAGCAAGCGATATTAATACCAAAGGAGATTTTTGCTGAGGTATTGCATTGATCAATCCGGATCGGACCTCTTCCAATTTACCAAAGGGAATAAGTGCTTCAATGGAAGCGATCCGGACATTATCACTCGGATCATTATTGATGGTAAAAAGCAGTGCATTGGTAATTTTAATGCTTACTTCCGACATCTCCTGAGTAAGTCCTACCGCTTGTAATCTGGCGCTTGTCGACTGGTTGTCCAGTTTGGAGATTACGACTTCTTCTTTCAGCTTATTTAGTTCAAAAGTCAGATCACTTTGATCACTATTTTTATGTTTGTTGAACATGTATCCTCCAAAAAAGCCAAGTAAAAGGATGACACTTGCGGCAAATGAGAATGATTTCCAGGTGATTGATTTCGATTTTTTATTTTGTAAAGCGAGAAAATCGTAGAATCGCTTGTCCATGGATTGCGGTGTGTCGACAATCATTTTATCCAGTAAATTGGTGGACAGTGAATTGATTTCGTCAAAATCTTCAATACTCAATCTGCCCGAGGCAATTAATTCTTCTAAAATTGAATCATCTTCTTTCGTGCTCATGCCTTTTTTTAATCTACTGATTACCTTTTTTAATTCGTGCTCATTCATAAAGTGACATTATATTTTGTCGGACCAGGATTTCTCTCAGTTCCTTGATTGCTCTAAATACTTTTACTTTAATGGTTGATTCATTTTCATTGAGAAGGGTGGCTACCTCTCTGTATTTCATTTCTCCTATTTTAACCAACATCAATACTTCTCTTTTGTCTTCAGCGAGTTGAGCGATCGCCTGATGCAGATGATTCTTTTTATCATCAAATTCGAGTCCTTCGAGGGGATTTGGCTGCTGGCTGACAAGGTTCATCCCTGTGATTACCTCATCACTTCGATATCTTTTTTCACGGCGAAAGAAATCAGATGATACATTACGTGCAATTTGAAAAATCCATGATCGAAGATTGCCATCACCCTTAAATTGTTGTTTGTATTTTAAAATGCGCTCAAAAACATTTTGTACCAGATCTTCTGCTACAAAAGCACTACCGTGCAGATGAAGAAAGAAGGCAAATAGAGGTTTCTTATAGCGTTCATAAATTTGGCCCAGTTCATTCACTTCTCCATTTTGTATGGATTGCATCAGGTGTTCATCAGTCATGAGTTTTCTACTTCGAATTTCAAGTTTGTTCTGTCTTCGGTATGGATACTCGGGCAAGTGATAAAAAGTTACATAATTCTGAAGATTTGTGATTTGCCTGACCCTTCTGGGGCTGAGAATTTAGTATTTTCCGGCTCTGTTTTTAAAATTTAAGCTTTATGGTACGTACACTGTCTGTCGTGTTTAGCTGCACGCTTTTGATTTTGGGAGGACAGACCTCACTTTTAGCACAGAAGAAAAGACAAAGTTCGCAAGGAGTCTCGACAGAAGAAGTGTCGAATGCTATGCAGGTTGATTCAATGATGCCGGGTTTAAGATGGCGAAATATCGGGCCTTTTCGCGGAGGTAGGGTTACGACCGTTTGCGGGGTAATTCAAGATCCATACACTTTCTATTTTGGTTCGACGGGTGGTGGTGTCTGGAAGACCAATGACGGTGGTGCAAATTGGCGCAATATCACCGATGGCTATTTTAAAACAGGTTCCGTAGGAGCTATTGAAGTGGCTGCCTCCGATCCTAATGTAATTTATGTGGGGATGGGCGAAGCACCGATCCGGGGGGTGATGACCTCACATGGAGATGGCGTATATCGTTCGACCGATGCCGGAGAGACATGGGAACATTTAGGACTGGACGATGCTCGTCAGATATCGCAAGTGAGAGTGCATCCACAGAATCCGGACTGGATATATGTTGCCGTTCAGGGAAGTCCGTATATGCCTAATCCAGAGAGAGGGATTTATCTTTCAAAAGACGGTGGAAAAAACTGGAACAAAATACATGAAGTGGATTCGATCTCTGGTCCTTGTGATCTCTCTATGGATGTGACAAATCCCCGGATTCTCTATGCAGCCTATTGGGATCACCAACGACTGCCATACCAGATGCGAAGTGGAGGAAAAGGCAGCAGTATCTGGAAAACCACCGATGGCGGTGAAAACTGGACCAAACTAACCCAGGGTCTTCCCGATAGCATTATGGGTAAGATTGGTATAGCAGTTTCTCCCGCTGATAATAGCCGGGTTTATGCCATCATTGAGTCGGAACAAGGTGGTTTATACCGCTCTGAAAATGGTGGCAAATCCTGGTCTCTAATTAACGATGATCGTATCCTGCGGGCTAGATCCTGGTATTACATGCACGTATTTGCCGACCCGGTTAATAAGGATAAAGTCGTGGTACTTAATGCGCCCTTTATGGAAAGTACCGATGGCGGTCGCACATTTAAAAGAGTGATGACTCCGCATGGAGACAATCATGATTTGTGGATTCATCCAACGAATCCGATGGTGATGATCAATGGTAATGACGGTGGAGCAAATATATCCTACAACGGGGGCGGGACCTGGAGTACTCAGGCTAATCAACCAACAGCCCAATTCTATCGGGTGAATGCAGATAACCGGTTTCCTTATTATGTTTATGGCGGACAACAAGATAATTCTTCAGTAGCTATTCCAAATGCCAGTAAAGGAACGGGTATTCCTTTCAAAGACTTTTATCCGGTGGGTGGTTGCGAAAGTGCTTATACGGCTTTTGATCCGGATGATCCCCGCTTTGTCTATTCAGGATGCTATCAGGGAATCATTACTGAATATGATACCAAACTGGAATTAGAAAAAGATGTGATGGCGTACCCTCATCTGGGATTGGGAGAGAATCCGGCTGATATGCGTTATCGTTTTAATTGGAATGCTCCCATTGTGATGTCTCAGCATGACAAAAATGTAATATATCATGGTGGAAATCAGGTACTTAAGACCTCTGACCGTGGTATAAGCTGGGAAGAAATAAGCCCCGATCTGACACTTAATGTTCAAGGAGAATTGGTAGCTGGAGGTGGTCCTATCACGAATGAAGGAGCCGGTGGTGAAAATTATCATACCATCATGTATCTGGCTGAATCTCCCCATGATGCAAAAGTTCTTTGGGTAGGATCCGATGATGGTCTGGTGCATGTCACCAGGGATGGAGGTATGAATTGGTCTAATGTGACTCCTTCTGCTATGAAAGAAGGACTGGTCAACTGCATTGAAGTATCTCCTCATAAGCCGGGCACTGCTTACGTAGCCTTTACCAGATATAAGTTTAACGATTTTACCCCGCATGTCTTTGTGACCAACAACTACGGACAAAGTTGGCAGGACCTGAATGACGGTTTTGATGCAGAAGCCCACGTGCGCGTGGTCAGAGAGGATCCCAAACGTCCGGACTTGCTTTATGCCGGGACAGAGACCGGTTTATATATATCATATAACGGAGGTAAGCTTTGGGAACATTTTCAACTCAATTTGCCGATTGTTCCGATTACAGACCTCAAAATCCATCATAATGATCTAATTGCGGCCACAGCCGGGCGAGCTTTCTGGATATTAGATGATCTTACACCGGTGCAACAATGGATGACGGATCAGGCTAAAAATGTCAGAGTCTTTGATCCGGCGGAGGTTGTCTTATGGGGTGGTCCGCGGCGTGATAGCCTCAGTGATATGGGCACAAATCCGGACTTTGGATTAGTGGCGTTTTACCAAATTCCTAAGATAGAGAAAGAAAAAGAGCTAAAGTTTGTCGTTTATGATGCCAATGGGGCAGAGGTGAAGATGTTTTCTTCTCAGGCAAAGGAAAATGACAAGAAAATTAAAATTTCAAAAGACGGCATCAATAAAATGGTGTGGAACCTGGTTCCTGATGGTGTGCAGCCCATCAAAGGATTGATGACCCTTGGAGGAAATAACAGTCCACGGGTTGGTTCAGGACACTACCGATTAGAAATGGTTTATGGTGAAGATACCCTCCATACGGAATTTGATATCTCGGATGATCCAAGACTGGAGGTTTCGCGAGCTGCTTTTGCTCAAAAAAAGGAATGGCTCGAGCGCCTGGATCTCGCTGCCAAGGACCTGACTGAGAGTGTGAAAGCAATGAATTATGTGGTTACTCAGATTGAAGATCTAAACAAACGTTTGGCAGTTTCACCAGACACCACCTTATTTGCCAAGGGAAAATCCATCATCAGCAAAATCGATTCATTGAAGGGCCAGTTGGTTCAGGAGAAACAGAAGACTTTTCAGGATGTAATTAATTTTCCTAATCAATTGGATGCTAAGATCAGACATATCCAGTCGCTAATTGACGAGTCCTATCCACCAGTCACATCGGGGCAGACGACACGGACTACGGAAGTACTTGACGATTGGAAAATGAAAAAGGATCAGTGGCTAGACATTCAGGCCAAAGATGTGGAACAATTTAATGAAGCCATTGACCGGTCGGATCTTCCTTTTATAACCACTAAAATTCCAGAAAAGAAAGGAAAGATAAAGCCTTAACGAGGTATTTTTTTATGTTTCGGGGTCAATTTTCGTAGACTTTTAGGAGCATCACCTGGTGTCGATTCTCCTCAATACAATGTGGCGCGTTCCGAAGTTTGCGAATTACACCCCATTAAAATTTAACATTGTCTGGATAGGCGAAGGTCAATCCGGACTTTAATGACTGCTGTCCAGGATATTT
>JAGQWV010000889.1 GCA_020437045.1 Saprospiraceae bacterium
ATTCCAACCAGTAGATGTTCGCATGGGTTATGTTGAATAATTTTAATAAGATTTTTGATGAGGTCCGAGGCGCAAAACGCAGATGTAGCCGTAGCTACAGCGAGTCTTTGCAACGAAGGAAATCGCAAAAAGATATTTAAATTAACGGCAATAATCGATGCGAACATCTACTAGCTAAAGCTTTTTTGGAATTACCATTTGTATTTTTATAATTAAGCATTTAATCAAGTTCCAATACCATTTTTTGGAAATAGTACAAATGAATTATCTGCTTTTTGAATCTCCTGAGAAAAGGATTTTAGCAAATAGATTTGAAAAGGAATAATGGTGTTTGGTAAGTGAGATCACTATGTATTTAAGTCTGAATTTTTTTCCGGTTCCTGATCGATTTTCTTCGCTTCCTTTCTCATCGCTTTTAATTCGTCTTTAATAACCTGGTAATCAAATTCATTTTTTTCAATGGGATTGAGAAACAATTCATCGAAGACACGCAATATACGGTGACTAAAAAGGATAATATTCCGGAGGTCTCCTAGAATGCTAAAAATCAGAACGCTGTTTCGTGTTCCCACTTCATGGCTTTTGATTTTTTTTATTTGCTGTTTCCGGATCTCACGAACTTTTTTGACAATTGTAAATAAGCTATCTTCCAGCTCTTTAATGCGGTCTTCATCCGGGTTTTTAAATAGGTCGATAATGGAGGCATAACTTTCCATCAACATGCTATTGACTGCCGTAAGTTGAGTGACTTGATCGGGGAGCAAAGGTTTATGGTTGTTGTCTACGTGCTCCAGATTTAATTTGAGAATATTTTTGATATCCTTGGCCATTTCCGCTAAATAATCGATGACCAGAATATAGACATGCCCTGCTTCCAATTCATTTTCTGATATTCTATCCAGGGATTTACTGGAATTGGCTTTTTGAGTTTGAATTTTGTCATGAATTGGCTTAAAGGATTGGTAGAGTTGATTGAGACGGGTGAGGTTTTCTTCGCCAAGTGCCTTGAGTGACCGGTCTACAAACTCTCCAAAGGGGATAAGGAATGATTTCAATTGCAAACTGCACAGGGTAACAACCTTAGCTGCTGTCAGATCACTTTCACTACTCAATTTATTTAGGAGATTTTTCTCTTCCGTTTTTCGATGATGATATAGATGAGTTCGATAGATGACAAATGCGGCTACGAACAGCATAATGGCAATAGCAATCACACCTCCATATTGAAAAATCAGAGCGATCACAAAAGCTAGGGTAAAGGCGGATAGTGCAGTAAAAAACCAACCACCAATCACGGCGAGGACACCGGTCACCCGGTACACTGCACTTTCGCGACCCCAGGCGCCGTCGGCTAATGAGGCACCCATAAAAACCATGAAGGTGACATAGGTGGTAGACAAAGGTAGTTTTAGGTTAGTACCGATAGCAATCAGACTACTGGCCACCACCAGCGTAACAGAGGCTCTGATCATATCAAAAGCAGGAGCATTATCTTCTTGCTGATCCGGACGTTGCAGAAACGGGGTCTGATCAAAATTCTTCGCGTGGGATTGACGCCATCTTTCCGGCATTAACGCAGTGATTCTGGCGGACACTCCTGAAAAGAATCGCACCGTTACTCTGGAAATCAGTACGGAACCAAATTTTTCACTTCCCTCGTCCTGCCTTCCGAGATTTACAGAAGTCTCCAGTACGGACCGTGCTTTTTTAGATAAATAGAGAGTGGTTACCATGACTACACCTGACAATAAAAGTAAGAGTGTAGGGGTGGATACAGCGCCTGCAAGACCATTCATCATGAGGCCATCCGGATCGGCATTGCCGGATTGGATAAATAGTTCATAGGAATTATAGCCTGCCAGGGGGACTCCAATGAAATTGACCAGATCGTTGCCGGCAAATGCCATAGCAAGAGCAAATGTTCCGAAGAGTACCAGAACCTTTATAATGTCAACCTTGAAGATACGGTTGAGCAGAAAAAGCAGTACCGAGCTACTGAGGAAGGTGTAGAGTAGTAATCGTAACGTACTCGAAGTGAGGTTATTGACAAATTCCGGGCTGAGAAAAGAAGCTCCCTTGGCGCCTTTAATCAGCATAAAGTAAG
>JAGQWV010000890.1 GCA_020437045.1 Saprospiraceae bacterium
ATTCGTAATTGATATTTGTAGGGTCAAAATCACCTCCTAACGTAGCAGAAGTACCGGTGATATATGGTAAAGCTGATCCTGGACAGACTCTGGTGTCAACCGCAGAGAGGGATCCGGCATTTCCAGCAGCAAGAGTGGTTGCTGCGATGGAAATTTGAAATTTACCTCTTTGATTATTGACACCCTCTACCAAAACTGTATAAATACCAGGACAGAGATTCATATCAATGGATGAACTTGAGACAAATCTCAATCTGGTTCCCTGGGCATTAAAAAGTCCCAGGTTAAATCCGGTGAGTGCTGCTTGCAAAGAACTCGCGGAAATGGATACCTTGGCTCCTTTCGAAGGTACTTGAAACTGATAAAAGACATCTATGCCAGAAGTTCCATAACGGTTCTGATAAGAGAGTGTCGGATCTGGAGCAATATCTAGGCCATTATCGGTCCAGTGGCCAAGTTCTTTGGTACTGTTAGTATGACTCTTCGTTTGTCCTAATGCAATAAGTCCAAAATCCAGTGGTCTCTGTAAACTATCTCCATAGTGATAGCGAAAAGCCTTTTGAATTTTTATGGATGCACCAGACTTTTCATTGTTATTGGCATAATTGTTTAGGTCAAATTTACGCTGTACCCACACCGAGGAAGTCGAGCCTGGACCGTATAACTGTCTTCCTCTGGACCATCCGGCATCCCCTGCTTCCCTCTCAAAAGAGCAACTGTTACCCCCGTCATGTTCCCAATACTGGGCTTCGATATCAAACTTTTCGGTGCCCCTCAGCACTCCAATCTTTACTTCGCTACCGGGTTTGATGACTTCATTTGTTGCGATATTAGAGTGGGTGTTTTCCTCTATACACTGGGGTATCACTCCTGAGTTGTATTGAACACCATTGAACGGTAGAAGCCAGGTGGCTTGATTATCTGCATCATTCTTAATAGCGACGAGTAATCGGTGTTCGGCATCTGCCAAACCTTCAAAGCTTGTGGTTGTAGAAAATCTGGTCGCCAGAATTTGGTAATTCTTCTTGGCTTCACTATCCGGCGTGAGTTGAGCCTTGGCGTTTGTAAGTCCTATGATGAGAAAAATGGGAAGTATGTAGTATTTCATGAGGTATGATTTTAGTTTCTTGGTCGATCTCACGCTTGTAGCTCGCACACCTATTCAGATGTTATCATCTTCACGTAAGTCAAAAAGCAGATCGATAAAATTTCCGTCCCTATGAATTCACCCCACGCCTCCTGAGAAGCATTCAAGCGGGGTGTTTCATAACCTTCTGGAAAAGTAGGGGGATACCGGATTCAAAGTGTTCGATATTCGGACAAAAGTGTTCAAATACAGGACATTTAAAATTAAATGACTGATAATCAAATATTTATGAATTTTAAGAGATGGATAGATAGACCTTCCAGAAATAGTCGCCTGAACGCTTGCCTGCCCATTCTCTTCTTAAAAATTACTTTGGTACTGGATTTCTGCAGTAACTTCGATTGGTGTTTTGAATATGTTGGGATTTTGCTAGGAGAACCACATGTCCTTAGCCTGCAACTGTTAGAAAAAACGTCATCCCAATCAAATCGAAGTGATCCCGAGCGGAGTCGAGGAATATTCGTCGGTCATAAGACGGACCATCAGGCTCAACTTAACGACATTATTTTCTTAGTGCTCTATAAATTCTCCCGGAGACATGCCGACTTCTTCCTTAAATACGGTGGCAAAATACTGTGGGCTGGAAAACCCCACTTCCAGAGAAATTTCCGAAATCGTTTTTCCCCCTTTTTTAAGTAATTCTTTCGATGTCTCAACACGTACTGTCCGGATCAACTGATTGGCCGTAAGGTCGGAGATTGCTCTCAGCTTTCTTCCCAATTGACGGGAACTGAGATGCACTTGTTTTGCCAGCTCTTCGACACCGAAACCAGTATCATCCAGATGTTGGTTTACAATAGCCCGAAGGTGCTGCAAGTATTTTTGGTTTCTACTTGCCTGAGGATTTAGTTTTTGACTATCCTCTGTTTCCTGGTATTTTTCTTTTAGCCGATTGCGTTGGGCAATCAGATTTTTTATATGGGCAAGAAGCTCCTCTTCTTCGAATGGTTTAGATAAATAGACATCTATACCTTCTTCAATACCGGAGATGCGATCCTGAAGGCTTGTTTTGGCGGTGAGCAGAATAACAGGAATGTGATCTATACGCTGATCATTCCGGATATT
>JAGQWV010000891.1 GCA_020437045.1 Saprospiraceae bacterium
TTTTCATAGATAATCTCAGTGTCGACAAACAATCGAAAGAAATAAGGACAACCGAACACAATAAATAAAAAGAAAACAAAGGCCAGAATCGCTTCAAAATACAGCATGGAATAAAAGGTCGTGCCAGCCTTCCTATAGTCGCCTTCGCCGCATCTTCTGGCCACAAGGATTTGCCCTCCTCTACTAAACCCGTATCCGATGGCCATGATGATCAAATAAAATACTCCAACAAAACCGATTGCCGCAAAATCAGACTCACCAAGGTGATAGAGAAAAACACTGTCGCTCAAGGTAATCACATTCTGAGCAGCACTCCCGATCATAATCGGTGCGGAGATGGCAAGTATTTGACCGTACGTGAGGTTTAGTTTCAATACTGTTTGATTACATTTGCAAACTAATAAAAACCTCTGATCTGAAAATGTTGATCTTGCTCATTAATGTAAGGATCAACGAAGCAGTATACCTTTTTAACGATTGTACATGTTCATACATTTTCGAATCATTCCCTTGATCCTGATAACCTTCTCCTTTCTTACCAGTTGTCAGGAAAATCCTAAGACCACTGAATCACTGTATACAAAAATGGAAATAAAAGCACCAACAGTAGCCAAGAAACCAAAAAACCTGACTATTCACGGAGACACCAGAGTAGATCCGTACTATTGGCTTAATGACCGAGAGAATCCTGAGGTAGTCAAGTATCTCGAGGAAGAAAACGACTATAAGGACAAAATGTTGGCTCATACTGTAAAGCTGCAAGACGACCTGTTTAACGAAATTATCGGGCGCATCAAACAAACCGATATGTCTGTGCCCTATCTTGAAAATGGCTACTACTATATCACGCGTTATGAAGAGGGAAAAGAGCATCCTATCTATGCCCGAAAAAAGGAATCATTAGATGCTGCTGAAGAAATCATGCTCGAAGTCAATGAAATGGCTTCTGGTTATGACTTCTATCTGATCGGTGGCCGAAGTGTAAGTCCTGATAACCAAGTACTGGCATTTGGTGAAGATACGCTGAGCCGAAGGATCTATACCTTGCGTTTCAAAGACCTGGAAACCGGTGAGATGCTACCTGATGTGATCCAGAATACAACAGGTCAGGCCGTTTGGGCCAATGACAATAAAACCGTCTATTACACGCGAAAAGATGATGCACTGCGCCCTTTCAAGATCTTCCGGCATATCCTGGGTACATCCGCAGATGACGATGTGGAGATCTATCATGAAAAGGACGAGACCTTTAATACTGTTGTGCAGAAAAGCCGATCAGGTAAGTATATAATTATTGGGAGTTATGCCACACTCTCCAATGAATACCGGATTCTCGATGCCGATCATCCAGAGGAAGAATTCACGGTATTTTTACCTCGCGAACCTAAACATGAGCATTTCATTGCCCATGGTGATGGTAAATTTTATATCCGAACGAATTGGGGGGGAGCAAGCAATTTCCGACTGATGGAAACGGATGAGCACAAGACGGGTAAGGAAAATTGGAAAGAAATAATTCCGCATCGACCAGATGTCCTGCTGGATGATATTGATGTTTTTAAAAACTTTCTGGTAGTCAGCGAAAGAGTTGATGGAATCACCAAAATCAGTGTGCGAAAAAAAGATGGCGACGCCCATTATATTGATTTTAATGAGGAGACCTACACGGCATATACCAGTGTAAATCATGAATACAACACAGATGTGGTTCGAGTCGCTTTCACCAGTCTAACAACTCCCAACACTACCTACGACTACGACATGAATACACAGCAACTTACCCTGTTGAAACAACAGGAAGTTGTCGGTGATTTCTCTCCAGACAATTATCACGCGGAGAGAATATATGCGACGGCTCGAGATGGCGTAAAGGTGCCCATCTCTTTGGTCTATCGCAAAGGATTTACTAAGGATGGAAGCCAGCCACTACTCCTCTACGGATATGGAAGTTATGGATATAGCATCGATCCAACCTTCAATGCAGCGAGACTAAGCTTGTTAGACAGAGGTTTTGTTTTTGCCATCGCCCACATCAGAGGTGGGCAGGAAATGGGAAGGCAATGGTATGAAAACGGAAAATTCTTCAAAAAGAAAAACACCTTTACCGATTTTATCGATTGTGCAGAGCACCTGGTGTCAGATAATTATACTCAACCAAAAAATTTATTTGCCCTGGGAGGCAGTGCCGGTGGACTGTTGATGGGTGCGGTAGTTAACATGGCACCTGAGCTTTTCAAAGGGGTCATTGCTGCAGTACCTTTTGTCGATGTTGTCACAACGATGCTTGACGAATCGATTCCTCTTACCACCGGAGAATATGATGAGTGGGGTAATCCCAATCAAGCAGACTACTATGCTTACATGAAATCTTATTCTCCATACGATAATGTTGAGCCTAAGGAATATCCCGCCATGCTGGTAACTACTGGGCTGCACGACTCTCAAGTGCAATATTGGGAGCCCGCAAAATGGGTGGCAAAATTGCGAGATCTAAGAAATGATCAAAACCTACTACTCTTGCACACGGATCTCGCCTCAGGGCATTCTGGGCAAGCGGGACGTTTTCAAAGTTTACATGAATTGGCTCGCGAGTACGCGTTTCTTATTTACATGCAAGAGCATCATTCAGATAAAAGGGCCTGTTCTAACTAGAGCCGTTTTTGGAAAATTTGGTCGGACCGGCGGGATTTGAACCCACGACCTCCACCACCCCAAGGTGGCGCGCTA
>JAGQWV010000892.1 GCA_020437045.1 Saprospiraceae bacterium
GGGTTTTATCATAGCATCTCCTAGCGAAACCGTTTAGGCACGCGGGTATTAGCCAGAAGGGTTTTGATGCTATATTTTCCACTGGTGTTGACTGCCATAAACATCAGTCCGCCCAATATGGCAATGTTTTTCATAAATAAAATAGACTGTAGCCTCCGTTCAGGCAGCGGATCATTCCAGAATGAGTGAACGATAAAGGTGACCGGAATCCAATACAACATCAACAGCAGGGCTCCAAAACCAATTCTATATCCTATCAATAGAAGTGTACCACCCACCAATAAAACCAGGATGGCCCCGATCAACAGAATATCCTGTTGAAAAGTTATGCCATATGCCGTCATCATCTGCTTGGTTTTATTAAAATAAAGAATCGAATCAATCGCCTCATAAATAAAAATAAATGACAACAAGATTCTCCCTAACAAGTCCACTACATCTTTCATCACTTCTGGTTTTTAGCTTGCATAATAGCCTCAACAACTTGCTGACCATCGATGGCCGCAGATACGATTCCACCCGCATATCCTGCCCCTTCACCACAAGGATATAAACCCTTGATGTCTGGATGTTCGAGAGTATCCGGAGATCTCGGAATACGAATAGGAGCACTGGTCCTGCTTTCCACTCCAACGGCAATGGCATCGTTCGTCACAAAGTGATCCATCTTTTGACCAAAATATTTGAGTGCCCGTTTCAAATGCTTATAAATATCCGTTGGAAGCAATTGGTCCAACCTTTGAGATAATATTCCAGGAATATACGAAGTTGGGGGCAACTCAGAAGACTTATTTCCATTAATAAAATCACTAAGACGCTGAGCCGGTGCTTTTTGACTTCCATCACCGATGACAAACATATCCTGTTCGACCTTTTTCTGAAATTCCATACAAGCAAGTGCACCTGAATATCCGTGACGCACTGCATCTTCTACCGCTACCGAAACCACCATCCCACTATTAGCAAAAGGGCTATCCCTTCTGGAGAGCGACATACCATTTACTACGATTTCACCGGGAGCCGTAGCTGCTGGAACAATCAACCCCCCCGGACACATACAAAAAGAAAAAACGCCACGTTGCTCTAAAGTACAGGTCAGGCGATATGAGGCGGCAGGTAAATTCTCGGGCCGGCTAGCAGCACCATATTGGATTTTATCAATCAGACTTTGAGGATGTTCGATACGGACTCCTAAAGCAAATGGTTTTGCATCAATCCGTATTTTTTCGCTAAGTAAGGCATGGTAAATATCACGCGCTGAGTGCCCTGTTGCCAGGATTAATTTCCTTACATCAAATAATCCTTTGTTGGTCTGTATACCCGTAAGTCTATGGCCAGTGATGGTGAATCCCTCCACTCGATGCTCGAACAAAACCTTTCCTCCATACTGCTCAATGGTCTTACGAATATTGGCAATAATCTTCGGTAACTTATTAGATCCAATATGGGGATGAGCATCGATGAGTATATCGTGATCTGCACCATGTTCTACAAGGATTTTCAAAACCTGGTCCACGTTCCCCCTTTTTTTTGAGCGCGTATACAATTTGCCATCGGAATAGGTTCCGGCCCCACCCTCCCCAAAACAATAATTAGAGTCAGGATTGACAACACCAAATTGTTGGATAGCCCGTAAATCCTTCCGTCGCGTCTGGGCATCTTTACCACGTTCGATCACAATCGGTCTCAGTCCCACCTCCAGACATTTTAAAGCGGCAAAATATCCGGCCGGCCCTGCTCCAATGATGTAAACTTCTTCTTCCTTTTCCACATTCCGGTATGAATCCATGATGGGTCGCGACGGTGTTGGCTCTTCACCAGCGAGATACACTGAAACCTGCAAAACAAATTGCGGTTTTTTACGCGCATCGATAGATCTTCGGTCAATGGTATATTTGAAAGAATCCCCTCCCTTTAGCTGAAAGATTCGGGTGATCTTATCGCGAATCATTTCCTCATTATAGAGATCCTTGGGATCCAGCTTTATCTCAATCTGTCTTACCATCAGGATATTTGCTGAAGTGCACGATTAATCGCCAGTGCCTGAATCAGCAGGGATTCCATCTGATCCAAAGGAAGCATATTGGCGCCATCTGACAGGGCCTTCGGGGGATTAGGATGTGTTTCAATGAAAAGCCCGTCCACTCCTGCCGCGATACCTGCCCGAGCTATTGTATTAATCAGCTCCGGTTGGCCACCGGTCACTCCCGTACTTTGATTAGGACGCTGAAGGCTATGTGTACAATCCAGGATCGTCGGCGCCAAAGACCGGAGAACGGGTATACTTCGAAAATCCACCACTAAATCCTGATATCCAAAGGTTGTGCCCCTCTCGGTAACCAATATCCGGTCATTACCCGCATGCCGCA
>JAGQWV010000893.1 GCA_020437045.1 Saprospiraceae bacterium
ACGATACATGCTGTATTGACATTTAATTTCCACTACAATAAGGATTTAAACACACACAACCGAAACAACTTTTTAGCACAGTCAACAGCTTGGCATTTAATTTCCACTACAATAAGGATTGAAACATGGGAGCAATTACTATGGCATCAATTCAAAGTCGGCTTGGCATTTAATTTCCACTACAATTACCCTGGTAGAGTCAACAGTGTTGCACCGGAAAGATGAACGGTCGAAACAATGTCGTAATAGATGTAGCCTTTCTAGCGATACTTTGAATTAATTGATCCCGATACTTTAGGCTTTCTGTCCTATTCACTGAGTGTCACATATTAAATACTTGTATCATTTACACATAAACAATTTTTATATGTAAGGATTATCGATTCGCAAAATACTGAAAAACAGCAAAAAATATTTTGTAGATATACATATTATAAAAATAATAATGTATATTAGCCTCGACTAAGCCGTCTATATTATGGAAAACTACAGAACCACTCTTGTGGGCATTTTGTGCCTGCTTCTCTGTTCAGGATTTATCAAAGCACAAACGCCATCCTGCAGAGATCTAACCATTGCGATCGAAAAGGATGATTCCGCAACCATTGTGGTAGGAGATTTTGTGAATAATGCAGATATTATTCCCAGCCTGCGTATGGTATTGCGTAATTCCAGTGGTGGCATCATAAAGTATGTGAATAGTGCCACTTCCTCTACGACGATTCGCTTTTACGCCTGTAATCAGGTAGGAAGACCTTTGACACTACATGCGGAGTCGAATGGCGTGGAATTGTGTCAAAGTACGGTGCGCCTTCACGAAGATTTTATTCCGATCATTCCCGGACGGGACACAACGGTCTGGTGCGATGATACCCTTTTATCACCCGGTGTGCATCTCGATGGCCAGCCTCCGCTTGCCATTATTCCATGTCAAGGTACACGACCATCATCCTATACCGGTGATTGGAAGGATGTTTACCCTTGTGGTAATGACACCGCTATGGTCATCTATAAAATGTATGAGGCTTTTGGCAAAGATGGTACCCGGGCAACCGGTCAGGATACCATTTTCGTACTTCGGTTACCTCCGATTACCGATGCAAATTTGATTTGTGCTATGGCTGATACGATCGGTTGCGATACCATCACACCGGTTGGTCCGGTCGTAGATTTAGCGGATAGGCGTCTGCATTTTGTCGAAGCATTTCGCAAGGCAGATGGAAGTTTGGATTTTCGTCCTACCTACCTTGACCCCAGTTGTGGCATCAGTACTTCCGTCAGCAGTGTTGCTTTTGACGGCGAATGCCCAAAAGTTTACAGTGTCCGGGTAGAGATCAAGCAAAATTGCCTGGGCAATGGAGAAGAGGGGTATTTTACCTGTGATTTCTGGGTAACGGAAATAGATACGACTGCACCGGAATTGTCGATTTTGCAGTTGGGAGATCATTGGCGAGGAGATACCTTGATTGTGCAAGCTTCTCCACATAACTGTTTGGGAGAAGTATCATTGCCACCGGCCAAAGCGGTAGACGATTGTCATGCAGTAAAACTGGTGAAAGTGATCAGTGAAGAAGGAGTATCCCATGTGTTGACGGAGGGACCAGATCATCTCTGGGGATCTCAGCAATTATTGCAGATACCTTTTACTCCGGATGCCGTATCGGTCATATACGAAGCCGTAGATGTGTGCCACCAGGTGAGTAGAGACACCATCTGGCTCCTGGTCGAGGATGGAATAGAGCCGATAGCTGCGGCAAACCGTATGCTGAATGTATCCTTAAATAGTAAGAAAACCTGGCTGGATGCGGCCGCTGTTAATCAGGGAAGCTGGGATAATTGCGGATTGGAATCCATTTTGGTGAGGCGTCAGGACTGGACGGAAGCATGCATCGATCTTTGTAAAGATTTCGATTTTGCTGCTGGTGATCTATATTTAAATTATCTGAATCATCTTGACACACTCGGTGCTGTTGGTCAACATTATGCCAATACCCTAAAGTGGCTGGCACTGGATCCCGGAAAATGCAACGACTTATTGTTGGAAGCATGGCTCTATGACCTCCATCGATATCAGCGGGAGGTATGTGAGGGAATTTCTGAAACCCAATTTGATGAAGAAATTATGGCATTGCTGCCCGATATCTCCTCCCTGGATGCGGTCCGGTTGTTAGGCGGAGGTTGGAGCGATGCGGTTCCTTTTTCCTGCGAAGACCTCTGTGACACCATCAAAGTCGAACTCCTGGTCATGGACTATTGGTGCAACTGGAATAAAACCTGGACAAATGTTTGGGTGGAACATAAGACTCCGGTCGTCGTCGCCCAGAAAGTGGCCGAAACTATCGACATTAGTTGCCATACCTTCCATGACACTCTTCCCCATAAAAATTACACCATTTCGCAGGTGGTCGAAAATGCCCATCAGGGAGATTCTATTGCCTTGGCAGCACTGAATTCACTTTTTGGCGGATATCAGAAGGCCTGGTTGGATAATCACGGTGCTTATGTTGACGAAAATGGGCAGATCATTGATTCGAATATTGACTTTCTCAATACCTTATGTGACTGCCGGGATACTACCGCTGTCATTATGGTGACCAATGGCGATGGACAAACCAGTCTAAAGGATAGCACATGGCGTATATGTGACTATGAGCCTGAACACCTCAACCTGAAAGCCGGTGTCCTTTTGGTCAACTGTCCCGATATGGTCGTATGTCATCAGGAGGTATGGTCTGATCTCGATGAATGTGGTATTGGGAGTATCTATAGAAAGTTTACGATTACCGCGGGTTGTTCGGGAGCAAATATGGTGCCCATCGAATTGATGCAACAAATCCGGGTCTCTCAGCGATGTGATTTAGATCTGGGCATGTTTCAGTTGCCAGAGAACACCACGATCGAATCGTGCGGTTTGATCTTTGAAGCCGATGGTTCCGGAAATATTGGTGGCCCTGCTCATCCGGATCATACGGGACGACCGGTCTTTACATTTGATGCTGCTTGCTACTTTGTTGGAGTGGGGTATACCGATAAAGCCCTGGAAGTCGTCCCTCAAGAAGATGATGGACCATGTTATAAGATTGCCCGGACCTGGTGCCTTTTGGACTGGTGTGGACAACCGCCGGCTTCCGACTGGCAGAACAATCCGGAATATGCGGATCAAATCATTAAGTATACGCAATACATTAAAGTATTTTGCGAATGTCCCTGCATCCTTAATTGCAGTAATCTTGAGGATACCTTAATTGGCTGTACGGATATACCGATGGATTTGACAGATCTTTTTCCTCTATTTGACCGACCGGTCATTGAGTCAACCGATACTACACAAATTTGCGATGGTACCCTGGATAGTATCACAGTCATAGATACAAACGCTTGTGGTATTGGTGCCATTATTCGAACCTGGTACCTCATTGATCCTCTTGGCCAAGTGGTTGATTCTTGTAGTCAGTCGATCAGTATGTTACCCCCACCCATATCGATTGAACGGACAAACCTATACAAAGGTGATGCAGAACCCTTCAATTGTTCCGATTCTATTGTTATGGAGCCGGTTGATTTTGATTTCAGTACTTGTGCATTATTTGGTGACGTAGTCATTACCAATGATTCTCCTTTTGCGGTCAAGGATAGTAACGATGCCAGTGGAACCTATGATGTAGGAGAATGGATTGTCACCTATACCATCAGCAGTAATTGTTTTACTAATATTCAGGTGGTTGATACCGTCCGGGTGATCGATGATGTTAATCCCACGGTTATAGCTTTTAGTGACCCTTGTGTCAGTAAAGCTGAATGGCTCAATGACTTTAAAAACGATCCGTTAAATCCCAATATCAGGACCATGCTGGCGGTGAGTGGCAGCGACAATTGTGGTGTCGATACCGTATTACTGGTAAGCCTTGATTCCATGTTTTTCCCGGATCAAACCATTCGTGATTCAATTTTATATACCTACGAGTGGCAGGCCGTTGATATTCATGAAAATCTCTCAGATATTAAGACAACGACGATATTGGTTTCCGACCTTTGCACCGTCGTGTCGGATATTAGGGGGCTGATCTTGACCGAGTCACAGCAGCCGATTAGCGACGTCCAAATAAAGGTAACGAGTGATGCTGGTACCTTGTCCGATTATGTGGCTGGTCCTGATGGAAAATATACGATTGATGCCTCAGGGTTGAGTACAGGAATGAATATTCAACCGTATAAAAATTCGGATCCCCGGAACGGGATAAGTACAGCGGATATCATTTATATGCAAAATTATATCCTCGGTTTAAGGCCTTTCGATAATATTTATCAAAAGATTGCCGCCGATATAAACAATGATGGCAAAGTGACCCCTTTGGATTTAATTCAGTTACGTCAGGTGCTTTTAAATTCCTTGGATGCGTTTCCCCAGTCAGAATCCTGGCGATTCATCAATGATATTAATGGAAAAGCAGACTATTTTATTCAGGATTTATCACAATCGATGACGCTAAATTTTACCGGAATAAAAATCGGTGATATTGATCAGTCCGGCGATCCTGCTCAAAGTGCAGGAAGAAGTGCCGATGTGGCAACTTTAAAATTGACGGATATGAAATTGGAAGCAGGGGAGCGCAGAAGGGTGAAGATGCAAATTCCGGATATTCAAGATCTGGCCGGGCTGCAGATGACACTGGAGTATGATGCTAGTCGATTGCAACTTACGAACATTGAAGGGGATCAGAATATGGATTTTGGTGAACACAATTTCACGATCATGGTTGATCGCCCCGGAGTGGCTTTAATCAGCTGGAATAAAACACAAAATACATCAGATAATCACTTTCTGAACCTGTATATTACGGCCAGGGAAGCAATACGTATCAGCGATGCGGTCTCTATCAGCAGCAAGTATTTATGGGCAGAGGCTTATGATCAGGAACTAAATACAATTGATCTGGCG
>JAGQWV010000894.1 GCA_020437045.1 Saprospiraceae bacterium
CGACTTCGAAAGGAATTTCAGATTTTAATTGACTCAGGCTAAGATCATTTTTTTTCAACATATAAAAGGTGATTTTCTCCACTCGGTCTACGGTCATAATTTCATAAATATTGATCTTTTTCAGGCCAATTAAACGAGCTAGATGAGTTTGTATTGTACCTTCGGTAAGGCTCCGGATCGAGGCAATCTGGGTGACACTATTGCCGTTTTTTAAAAGTGTCAGAGTGTCATCGAGGGTTGCCCCTTTTTCACTCTTTTTCTTCTTTTTCGAACGTTGGTTTTTTAGTGAATTGCGGTCGATTTTCCGTTCTCCGGCATAGATTTTTTCACCCAAAAATGAAGCGTCATATAATCTATCAATTTGATTCCAGACCTCGACCAGGAATTCATCCATAAAAGCTAAATACTTTTTTACTTTAGTTTTGTACGCCAATGATTCAATATGTTGACTTACAGGCTGCACAATGAGTTCGAAAAGATTTTTGCTATAATAGTCAATCGCCTTATTTACCCGGGTATGTATTTTTTCACTGTTTTCATTTTGCGGATATTGAGCAATCAGGTAATGCAATTCTGATTTGAAACTTCGGTTGATCCGATGCCAATCTTTTAATTGTTCCTGGATCTGATCTATTAAGTCATGTGCTTTTTTAACTTGGGGAATTTCGTGTTGGTCTAACCACTCTGCCCAATCTTGTGTCAGAAATTCGATTTTGTCAAAAGTGAATATCGATTTTAACTCATCACCGGCAAATCGAAGTTTGGCACTTTCTAAAATCAGGTTTAATTGATCTGCCCTGGGTGCCTGATCGTGATAATTTCTAATTTCATCATTGACCATCACATTTTTTAATTCCATGCGAGAGAGGAGTACCAGACCATTGAGGTTGGTGCAACGACTTAATGCTACGTAAGCCTGACCCGAGGCAAAGCTATCACCCAGATCTACAATTAATCGGTCAAAAGTTAAGCCCTGACTTTTATGTACCGTGATCGCCCAGGCTAGTCGCAGGGGATATTGGATAAAACTTCCAAGAACTTTTCCTTCTATTTGATTTGTTTCCTTGTTGAGTTCATAATGTTTGTTATCCCAGGTAACTTTTTCTACAAATAGGGTTTCATCATTATCAAATTTTACCTGTACATCTTCCTTTGATAATGAAATAATTTCAGCCAATTTTCCATTAAAGTATTTCCCCTCCGAATCATTACGAATAAACATGACCTGTGCACCAACTTTTAATTTTAATTGATCTTCAGCAGGATAGGCGTTAGCATTAAAATGATTGATTATTTCGGCAGAATAGGAGGTCGATTTACTTTTTAATTCCGCCATCTTATCCGAATTGATCTTGTCCGCTTTATAATTGTGGGTGGTTAGAGTAATGTATTTCTCATCAGTAGGTCGGAATCCTGGTTTATACTGTTGATTTAAGCGTTCGAGATCCTGCATGGTGGATTGACCGTAACGCATCCGGTTAAGGATATCAATAAATTCCTGGTTGCTCTGCCGGTATATTTTGGTGAGCTCGATGGTAATTGGTTGACTTTTTTTCCATGAGTAGGCATCAAAGAAATAGGGACTGCTGTAATATTTTTGTAACAAGTGCCATATCGGATGTTTGACTACCGGTGCTAATTGAAACAAGTCACCAATAACCAACAGTTGCACATTGCCAAACGGTTGATCGATTCTTCGGGTTCGGCGAAGGGCAAAATCAATAGCATCCAACAGGTCGACTCTCACCATACTTATTTCGTCGATGACCAAGAGATCAAGTTCCCGGATCAGCTTCAATTTGTCCCTATTGTACTTTAAATGGCTGGCCAGGCCGGGACGATTATTGGCGATGTTGTGATCGGTAGGCTGATGATCGGGCGTAAAGGCAGTCAGAGGAAAGCCAAACATCGAATGTATGGTAACCCCTCCGGCATTAATAGCTGCAACCCCGGTAGGAGCTACAATAACATGATTTTTCGCTGTCTTTTTTAGAGCATTTTTAAGGAATGTTGTTTTACCGGTACCCGCTTTGCCGGTAAGAAATATATTCTTACGGGTGAAAAGCAGAAATTGCTCTGCAAGATGTAATTGGGGGTTGTCCATGTCAAGCAATCTGCGCCTAAAATAAAGAATTTTCAGTTTCTGATGCTCCAGGTCACTACCAAACTATAAATTTGGTACTGGTTATAACTTGATTATTTAACCGGGATTATATTTAATGAATGAGGTGATCACTATCAGCATTTTTGGTCCCATCGGATATCTATTTGTCAATAGGTGAAATAAATGTAAAATTATCACCATCAAACAACCCCAGATCACTTAACTTGATGTGAGGGATTACCAAAAGTGCCATGAAAGAAAGCGTCATGAAAGGTGCAGAAAGATCACTGCCGGCATTTTTTACCACCTGGTTTAGGGCGATATAATCATGGGCAATCTCAAAACCATCTCTGTCTGACATCAAACCAGCGATCGGAAGAGGAATAACTTTATTTAATGTGGGATCTTCGGAGGAACAGAAACATAAGCCGCCCTGGTTCTGGATCAGGAGATTGATCGCATCCATCATGCTCTGGTCATCTACGCCCACTGCCACAATATTATGGCTATCATGCGCTACACTAGAGGCAATGGCTCCTTTTTTAAGATTAAAGTTTTTCACAAATGCTTTGGCAATATTTGCTTCTTGGTAACGGTTTATCACTACGATCTTGAGTATATCGATTTCGGCATTACTTTGTAGATATCCATCACCATGATAGAGGAGCTTAATGTCTATCTCTGATTTATTCGTGATTAACTGGCCATCCAGTGCTTCGATAACTGGTATATTAGTACTCTTCTGAAATTCATAATCATATCTGATATCCTGGATGCTTTTGGGTGATACCTTAAAATGATTGATCTTTCTGCTTTTAGTCCTGCCGATGAGTGAATGACCTTTGTCTGCTACTAAATTTCCATTGATATAGGTTTGCAGAACCCGGAAGCTTCGAAGATCCTCTACGACGATTAGATCGGCTGGCTCACCCGGTTTGAGCCTACCGACTTCCAATTGATAATGATCAATGGGATTCAGACAAGCAGCTTTGAGGATCTTGAATATATTGATATTGCGTACTGCTGCTCTGGCACACAATTGATTGATGTGGCCATCGATCAGACTATCCGGATGCTTGTCATCGCTGCAGAACATGATGTCATTAGGAAAATCGTGTAGTAAGTCTATTAATGCGTCAAAATTTTTGGCAGCACTTCCTTCCCGGATTAGTACTTTCATGCCATAGGTCAATTTTTCCAGTGCCTCTTCCCGGGTATAACATTCGTGATCGGTGGTAATTCCCGCTGCTATATATTGGCGGGCGTCATCACCTCGTAGTCCGGGAGCATGACCGTCAACCGGTTTACCAAGTTTTTTGGCGATTTTGATTTTTTCCATCACCATTTTGTCGCCCTGGAGTACTCCCGGAAAATTCATCATCTCGCTGAGATACTTGATCTCCGGCTTTTCTAATAACTGCCTGACCGCCAGGGTATCCAGTACAGCCCCGGCTGATTCAAAAGAGGTAGCCGGCACACATGAAGGCGCGCCAAAGTAAAATTTGAAAGGCACCTGATCTCCGTTTTCCAGCATATATTGCACTCCGGCAAGGCCGCAGACATTAGCTATTTCATGAGGATCGCTTACTGTGGCTACTGTCCCGTGGATTACCGCGAGACGAGCAAATTCCGATGGTGGTAGCAACGAGCTTTCGATGTGTATATGGCTATCGATAAATCCGGGCAGAATAAACGGCAGAGAGCCTGATGTATCGATCTTTCTCACAGATTCAATTATGTCATTTTGGAGGGACAATTCAGCCGCATAAAACTCCTCCCGGTAAAAATCCGGTATCATGCCACGAAGATGGATCATAAATTAATTGCTAACGTTTGATGTTGTTTTTCATTGGTTCGAATATCTAAAATTAGAAAGGATTTGTCATTCCTCTAATGGAAAGTAGGTCCTTTCTGAATGAATCCCTCAGGCGCAAACTACATACGATCACGATCCTTCCGGGATCAATGACGACTGATCGTCCCTATAAGTCTAATGTGCGCAGTGTCCGTTGGAAGACTCACAAGTGATCGTAATCACGAAAGTGACCAATCTGCCGAAACTAAATGCGGTAATAATCCGTTATCAAAAGGAAAATCGGACACATGTAGATGAAAATGGTCTGATTCTTGTATTTTTGAAGCAGAACTTATATTATGAAAAATTTAATATTCACTTTTGTCCTTTTATTGACTGCCAGTGTGGCTTTTAGCCAATCTTCCGCATCTTCGTATAAGTCTGCCAAGGAGGGATGGCTTGTTAATCTCGATGAAGCCTATTCCATTTCAAAGAAAACCGGAAAGCCGATCATGGCCAATTTTACCGGTAGTGACTGGTGTGGATGGTGTAAACGTTTGGATGCAGCTGTTTTTTCGAAAGACGAGTTTAAGAAGTGGGCAAAAGATAATGTTGTCTTACTGGAGTTGGATTTTCCTCGCAGGACGCAACTTCCTACGGAGATTCAACAACAAAATGCAGGATTACAGAGGGCTTTTAAGGTACAGGGTTTTCCTACTATTTGGGTTTTCGATCTTGATAAAGACGCAACAAGCGGTAAATATCAGATCAGTGCCATTGGTAGAACCGGATATACTCCTACCGTAGATCAGTTTACCACCGGTGTTGATCAGATGCTGGCCAAGAAACAAGCCGGAAGCTAATAGTCCCAATCGCTTTTCTTCAGATTGTAGTTCTTTGACCATAATATTTTGTGCCGTAACGGCGTAATTTTATAGCTACGATCGGTGTCCCAAATTAAGGGAGGAACGAGACAGAATAGCATTTTAGGCAGTTGGGTGAAATAGCCCTTCTAGCCCGGATAAGTGTACGAGATAAGTCGGTGAGAACCACATCTCCTAGAGGATACTCTTTAGTTTTGCATAAACTTCTCAGTGCTAATGCCATTAAGATCCCAGACGATTTGTCCGGCCCGGATTGTCAATTCAGCTTCCAGTTTTTGATGACTGTTGATCGTCAAACGGCGGACATCGGTAAATCCGAAGTCACCTTCCAGCAAATTCAATACAGTCACATCGGCTTCCGCACCGATGTCTAAGTTACCCAGTTCTGGTCTGGAGATGACTTGGGCCGGATTCCAGGTAGTCCTTAAAACCACATCATTTATGGAAAGACCTAAGGCAAGAAATTTTGACATCACATTCGTCAGATCCTTCATACCCGCATTCATGCTTTGCGTATGCAAGTCCGTGCTGATTACATTGGCAAGAAAACCCTGTTTTACCGCCGGCACCGCTTGTACCCAGGTGAAGGCACCGCCCCCGTGGCCCACATCGAAAACAATTCCTCTTTCCTGTGCCTTAAATACAAATGGTTTGACTTTTCCATTGGAATCGACCACCGTTTCCCGGTCTCTAAAACCATTGGCATAAGTATGTGTAAACATATCCCCTGGACGGAGGTGATCAAAAAACAGCGATTCAATGGAGTTTGGCGGACGATGTTCACCAAAGTCAACCATCACCGGCACATTAGCCAGTTTTCCTGCTTCCACGGCTTTATCTACCTGGGTGAAATCACCCCAATAGTGGGCAGATTTAATGCCGACCAAAATATCCGGATACAATTTATTGATCATATATGCGGTCATCTCCGGGTTCATATCATCTACATTTTGCTCTTCAAAACGTCCTAACATGCCTACACCCACGATGTTGAGTAGAGCCAATACTCTGGTTTTGGATTGATCAATCGTCTGCTCTTTAAATTGGCGAAAATTTCTCCACCCAGAGGATCCCGCATCCACGACCGTTGTCACTCCTGATCGAAATGTAAATCCGTCTGGAGGCACACTGGTTGGTCCGTCGGCAATATAAGAACCCGGTGTATGTCCATTGAAGACATGTACATGCATGTCAATCAATCCTGGTGTGACAAAATATCCGGATACATCAACGAGTTTTTTAGCTTCAGATGGATTAATATTTTTCTGAACAGCAGCGATTTTACCATCGCTAATGGCCACATCCAGAATTTCATCTCTATTGTTTTTAGGGTCAATGACATGACCTCCCTTGAGTACCAAATCATAGGTTTGACCAAAAGCATATGAAAAGGAAAATATCAGGAATAAAACCGTGTAAATGTTTCGAAACATAATTTTATTAATTGATAAAAAAGGAGCCCTTTATTTCACTAGACAAAAACAAATAATTGGAAAATATTGTCTTTGTAAATAGAGAGCTCTCAAAAGAATTATACTTAAAAAGGAGTACCTAACTTTTATAGTTTTCTATGTTGCTAATGGCGGACCACCAGGTATAAAGATTGGTTTTTTATCATTTTTATATTCACTCCGGACGGCAGTGAAATTGGCCGTTAAATATTCGCCAAGTAATATAGACCCAGTGAGTTTATTATCACTTGCCTTACCCGTGAATAAGAATGCCACATTATCTCCCGGTTTCCGAAAATTACTTTTCATTTTCAGGTCGCTTCCATCAAGCATACCGATTAAATCTACCAACGCAAAATCTGTCGCATGTTTTCCGGTAATCCAGTTTCCATCTTGATTTAAAAATAAGCTATGATGACTGGTTGATGTAAAATAATCTATTTCCAGATCCCAATGACCACTGATAGATGCACTGGCCGGTGATAGGGTCTTCGATTTTAATTTTTTCTCCGTCAGAATCTTATATAGTCTATCTGCTACCACCTCTGCATTT
>JAGQWV010000895.1 GCA_020437045.1 Saprospiraceae bacterium
GATCATCTACCACAGAAAGGGTTAGCAACACAGATCCATTTACCATATCCTGAGTGTCCGGGCAATAGAATCTTGCATTGGCAAAGCTATTGTCACCGGTAAAGACTCCTATTCCGGAGGATGTCCAGATTGCCGAAGTTGCGCCACTTCCATTGGCAGTAAAAGTGGCTCCAAGACTCGTGAGATCGATGCAGTTCAGTCCACACCCTTCCACAGGATTTCCGGCATCCACCAATGGTGCGGGAATACTATCGACAACAATAGAACCCAGGACGGTACACATCGTATTACCTGCTGATTCTTGGGAAGAGAAATAAATGGTAGTCGGGTACGATGGCGTAGGAACAGGATTCATGACCGAATTCATCATCGAAGCATCGCTAAACAGTAATGCTGTAGCACCACCGGAAAGTCCTTGTGCGACAAGAAACGACAAAGCATCAAAACTAGGTGCCGGACAGACTATGGTAGAAAATACTAGTGGTTCGGAACCATCATTTATTTCGATCAACCTGACTTGAGCGATTGAAAAGCATGATAAATCACCGACAATATTTACTCTGGCGTACAAAGTATCTGCTCCCGCACAGACTTGATAGCTGGGGCCCAGTATTTCGTTACGCATACTATCGGCTTCATTAAAACTGGGAAAGAATCGTACTTCATTGACTCCATTGGTATCCACGCATGCGACCAGATCACTGAGAAGAAAGGTTGCACACCCACTCACTGGATCTTCGCAGAGAGATTTAACCGCATCCAGGGCTCTTGGGCCTAGAAATCCAAAATCAATATCATGCATATTATTGGCCTGAGCATCGGTGCAAAACATAGCTACAGCGTAACCAGGTAACATATCTGGGTCACCATCGGAGTCAATCAAATTATCGGTTCCGTTATGCAGTGGAGATGTTAATCCGCTATAGCCCAGATTTTCTAGTTGGTCCAGATTTATTCTAATTTCATAGCAATGATCGGCTAATAAATTTTGAAATAGATACTCTCCATTCATGTTGGTGCTGGTCGTGCCCATCAGCTGCAAACTATTGTCTTTATCATAGATGGAAAGTTGAATTCCCGGTATCCCGAATTCAGCTGGATCCTGAATCCCGTTTCCATTAGCATCGCACCATAAATAGTTGCCGACCTCACCTGTTGGTGCACCCCGGGCAAATTCGATGTCTCCAAGACCATTTGCCTTTCCGATATTAAATTGATCAACGAATAGATATGCGTGTGTTTTTTCGCCGGTTTCTGTACTGTAGAAATGCACCCCCTGGGTAAAGACTCCATTGAAGCTAAAATGCTCAAGGGTTGTTTCGATGGGATTATGCACGGTACTGACCACCTCATGACTGCCAGATAGAATTGCTGCTCCTCCGGTGATAAGTTCTCCATGGTGTGCTACATCTCTGGATTGATATTCGTCCTGATAGAAAAATTCGCCATGATAACTGGGTCCATCTATGTTATTATAGTATATCCCATCATCATTGTTTGATTTTTCCAGATCATATCCTCCATCTTCTTTAAAGGCTTTGAGAATGTCTCCTGATGCATAACCAATAATCAGTGTCTTATTTCCAAGAATAGTGCTGTAGTTCATATATCCGGTCTGGTGAGCCCAACGAT
>JAGQWV010000896.1 GCA_020437045.1 Saprospiraceae bacterium
AAGTTCTTCTGATATTTGATTGAGATCTTTACCGGTAAAGTAGCGTAGAGAGAAAACTTTGCGTTGCTGTGGAGTGAGTTTGTCCAACGCTTTATTCATTATTTCTTCGTACTCTTTAAAAATCAGATCATCTTCCGAATTATTGATTTTATGGTTCAGGTAAGATTGGATAAAAGAATGGTGATCCCTCATCCGGGATATTTTCTTGAGATGGTTCCAGGTGAGATCCCGCGTGATTTTTTTCAATAAGGGGAATAAAGATACCTGCGTGTCGATCAGGTCTCTTTTCTGCCATATCTGGACAAAGACATCGGATGTAATCTCTTCCGCATCTTCACGATTTTTGGTCATAGAATAGGCATAATAGTAGACCCTGGGGGCATATTGATGATAGACCTTCATGAAATCAACTTGATCATTCAGGCCATTGTTGATATTCTCTTTATTTGATATTCGATATTTCACTATGGGTTAAATCTTACCTATCCACATTCCAGCTCACCCGTGCCTTTAACTGTTCGAAATCATGATTATAGCAGCAGTGAGTTCTCCAAATTAAATCTTTTTTTTAAAAAAATCTTCATTCTAACTAATCCTTTTTGCGAATAGAGTTGGATTATATATAAACGTAGAATCTAAAAGGTGGCAAACGACCAGAATAATTTGAAGGAGATCCTCATCGAAAAACTCTTTAGAAATACTGCATCGGAAGAAGAGGTGCGACAATTGATGCAGATGATCAAGGATGATCATGGTTCTTTGGATGATGAAGTATCCGAGAAGATATGGGAATTGATTCCTGAACAAGTGACATTACCCGAAGATATTTCCGATCGCATTTTTGGCCAAACGATGGCGAAAATTGGCAAAATCGATGGCGAATTGGTAAAGGCGCCTAAGGTGAAGAACCTAGATAAAGGGAGAAACCGATTGGGAAGATGGTTGGCCATCGCTGCCAGCTTGGCCCTGTTGTTAGGAATCTTTGGTTGGTACAGCTACCGGCCTAATTCCGAAACTGTGGTCAGGACTGCATTTGGTGAAAAACAGGATCTGCAATTAGCGGATGGTTCGAAAGTAAAATTAAATGCCAATACGAAAATGGTGTATGACCGGAATTGGGCAAGTAATGGTGATCGCGAAGTATATCTGGAGGGAGAGGCTTTTTTTGAGGTAACCAAGAAACCCGAGACCGGTCAGCGATTTAAAGTAAATACCAATGCAGCTGTCATCGAAGTATTAGGAACTTCATTTAATGTCAATAGTTACGGAGATCGAATTAGCGTCTATCTGGAAGAAGGTCAAATCAAATTACATCTGATTGAACTCGATTCTGTTATTTTAATGAAACCCGGTGACTTGATTGTATACCGGGAAAGTGATGGGCAATTAATCAATAAACATGAAGTGGAAACGGAATATCATACTTCCTGGAAAAATGGAGTATTAATTTTCCGTGCCTCACCATTATCGGAAGTATTGCGAAAAATTGAAGAGACCTACGGTGTTGATTTTGAAGTAGCTGATACCGTAAATTATAATCGGGAAATTAATTTCCCGCTACCAATAGATCGATTGGAAACTGCCATTTCCATTTTGAATAAGACGATGGGCGATTTAGAGATTAAAAAAATAGGTGATAAATATATTATCAGGTAAAGGGACTTACTATGGGAGTCTGGATAATTTAATATCACTGGAAAAAGATGGTAAAATTTGGAAGCACAGACCTTGCTCTTCCCGGTGGAGGGTACGGCAAAACATAAAATGTACTATGACTCTTTAGATAAATTCAAAAATTACTATTGCTAAAAAGGAAGGAAGATGAAATTGAAAAACTTTGTAAACCTAAGTTGTATGCTGGGTTTGATGTTTACATTGAGTGTAAACCAGGCTCATGCGTACAATGATGTCCGGGACGTAACCCCGACAAAACTAGAAGCAAAATTATTAAGTGAAATTCTTTTGGAAATGAGTGAAACCTATCAGGTTTTTTTCTCATACGAAACAAGGCTGCTAAAAAATGTAGAGGTCGAATTTCGATTTATTCCAGGCGAGACACTCGATAATGCTATTGATCGACTTTTAAAGAAGACAAATTTACGCTATGAAGCTATAGATGAAAAGTACGTCATCATCTACGAAAATGATCGGGACGGAAATAAGTCTGCACGTAAATTAAGTCGGAAAATTGGTCAAATTAAAAAACTGGAGGACAAGGGTAATATCAGCCTCAAACCCGGTAGTCAAAGTAGCGATCAAAAATTTCGCACTATTGCCTACTCGGCTGTAGAGATGGGACAGGATGTCGCTGTCACCGGGATGGTCACCGATGAATCTGGTGAACCGCTGATTGGGGTGAATGTCCTGGTCAAGGGAACGGTTATTGGTACCGCCACTGATTTTGACGGAAGGTACACGATTAATGTGCCAGACGGATCTACAACACTTGTTTTTTCTTATACAGGATTTGCCAGTGTCGAAGAAGTAATTGGAAGCCGCACGTCCATAAATGTTACTTTATCTCCAGATGTAACCCAACTTGGTGAGGTGGTCGTGACCGCCTTAGGTATCGAAAGAGAGAGAAAAACACTTGGGTATGCCACATCCAAAGTTGGCTCGGACGAAGTAACTATAAATCGTTCACCAAAATTCATGGATGCCTTACAGGGAAAAGTAGCTGGTGTAAATATCACTACCATGGGATCAGGCCCCCAGGGCAGTACCAAAATCAGAATCCGGGGAGTTTCCTCATTTGGCGGGAATAATTCGCCGCTGATTGTAGTAAATGGTGTGCCTATTGACAATACAAACTTTGGGGTAAGAGGGGATGTCGGTGAAGTTGGTAGTAACCGGCGTTCAGATAGTGGTGATGGTTTGAGCAGTATTAATCCTGATGATATTACATCTATGAACATCCTGAAGGGAGCTGCTGCATCTGCACTATATGGTGCCAGAGCTAAAGATGGGGTGATTATGATCACGACTAAAAACCGGGCAAATGGTAGAGGCTTACAGGTAGAACTCAATTCCAACTACACCAATGACACCCCGCTCGATTTTACAGATTACCAATATGAGTATGGTCAGGGTGAAGGAGGTGTAAGACCTACCGCACCATTCCCAACCTCCGGTGTCTGGAGTTTCGGAGAGAAAATCCAGCCAGGAATGACACAAATCCTGTTTGATAATCTGGAGGTACCCTATACGGCTCAACCCAATAAAGTCAGAGATTATTATCGCAATGGTTCGTCTCTTGCGAATACATTGACAATTTCTACCGGTGGGGAAAATGGAGGTATGAGTCTATCATTGTCCAATATGGATAGCAAAGCTATATTACCTGGTTCTAGCTATAATCGCCGAACCGTCAATTTTGGTTTTACTCAGACCTCCGGCAAGTTGACGGTTTCGGGTAATATTAATTATTCGAACGAATACCGGCAAAATCCTCCGAATATTGCGGAGCAGGATTTTAGCCCGGTCGTTATTTATACCTTGGCTACCACATTGCCTTTAAAATTATTAGAGGAAAATGCCTTTGATGAAAATGGTGATGAAATTAAATACTCACGTTTTACCAACCGGACCAATCCTTATTTCGCTTTATCGAGATTCGAAAATAATCAGCGAGACCGGGTATATGGTAACCTGACGGCACGATTTAATATTACCGATTGGTTATATATACAGGGTCGGGTAGGACAGGATTTCTA
>JAGQWV010000897.1 GCA_020437045.1 Saprospiraceae bacterium
AGGTAGCCCAAACGTTGATTAGCCGGAGTTTATCTCCCCCTTTATTAGCTACGATCGATTTAATTTGATCGACATCGGCCATTTCTAGTTTCACCTCTCGTTTTGCCCAATCAGCATCCACTTTCTTGTGGTATTCGTTTTTCCATCCCCACTTTGTCGAACATCCGAAGACTTTAGTGGTGGGTTGTGCGACCGGCTTACCTGCCAGCGTAGCATCGATGGCGGCCCTAAGATCCTCTGAATTCCCGGTTCCTGGTTTTTCATTTCCGTCAAGACGACCCTGATAAGTCAGGACGCGATTCTGATCGAATACATAGGCATGTGGTGTAGCTACAGGTCCGTATTTTAAAGATGTTTCTTCTGTGTCACCGTCGTACAAATAAGGAAAATTAAAATGCGCATAATCTGACCTTAAGATCATGGCTTCATAGTCGTCATTTAGATCGGTATAGCCGAGTTCTTCGTATAAAAGACCTAGTGGGCTATTAGGAGAAATGGCAATCAATTGTACTCCTTTATTTTGGTAATCATTCACCAGGTCAATCATGCGTTGTTCATAGGCTTGAGCAGTGGGGCAGTGATTGCAGGTAAAAATGATGACCAACACTTTGGCCTCTTTATATTCCTCCAGATTGTGAAACTTGCCATCCACCCCGGGTAAATTAAAATCCGGGGCTTTTTCACCTAGTGGTAAGACCGTGACTTCCTGTTCGGAAATAAACTGGGGTTGGGGTTCAAAACCGGTTGAAGTCATCTCGGGCTCTCGTTCCATGACTTCATCTGTTGCACTGGTTTTTTGTTTGCAAGCTGTTGTCGCCATCAGTGCCAAGACCAGAAAAGCAATTGCATTTCGCATCATATTCATAATGTACTCTTTTTTGAAATCGGTAGCAGAAGAGATTAGACGGCCTGAAAATAAGATTTTTCCGTCAGGTTTGAAAATCTTCTATGCTGAGGGAGAAAACTATAAAATGATGACGGGTTCTGACCCGGATTGCCGGACTGCTTAGAAAACGTTGCCATTGGTGGAAGGATTGGAGTGCTGTTTTGCACCAGCTGTGTATAGATTGACCCATATTTTGTTGTTTATTGGGTCGATTACTTTAACATTTCTGGCGATAATTTGACCGTAATTTTTCCGTTAAAAAAATATCTATTCATCTCAAAACTATCGATATGACCCGATTAGTCACGCTACTTTCGATAACCCTGTTATTTTCTTGTGCCAAAGATATCGTCATAGACCCGATTCAGTATGTGGAATACAGTGATGAAGAATATGCCGACCTGAAGAAAGTACTGGATTTACCTCGCACTTTCGATCAATATGATATTGGACCTAATGCGTTTAAAACGGCTACAAAAGCTACGCTGGGAAGAGTTTTATTTTATGATAAATCGCTCTCCGAAGACAATTCGATTTCCTGTGGTTCCTGCCATAAACAGGAATTTGCTTTTTCAGATAATGTAGCATTGAGTAAAGGCATCTACGGACGGAGCACCGATCGAAATTCACTGGCCCTGGGTACTTTTGCTTCTTTTTCTACTGAATATGGTTCCGATGGAATCCCTGGTGCAGCCGCGCTGTTTTGGGATCTTCGGGCGGACAATACCCGCCTGCAAATCGAATCGACGATGGCCAACGAAAAGGAGATGGGCATGCGCATGGATGAAGTAGTAGAAAGAATGAAGGGGAAGAGACACTATGAAATACTTTTTGACAAGGCCTTCGGAACCACTGAAATACAAGAAGAGATGGTTCTGTCGGCTATCGAAGCTTTTATGCTGGGCATGTCAGCGGGAAACTCTCGATTTGATCGTTCCCAAAATGGCTCTGGTCCTTCTTTGTCCGATGTGGAAAACGAAGGCCATAAAATATTTTTCTCCAATTGTGTTTCCTGTCATGGCCGGGCTTTACAGTTGCCCTCTCCGTCCGAAAGGATGTTGGTAGCTAATAATGGCCTGGACGCTATCACCATCGACAGGGGACTGGGTGAAGTAAGCGGTCTGGAAGAAAACGATGGATTATTTAAAGTGCCTTCCTTGCGTAATATTGACTTGACCGGTCCCTACATGCACGATGGGAGATTTGGCACCTTGGAGGAAGTCATCGATTTTTATAGTGATGAAATTCAGCCGCACAAGAATCTAAGTAAAAATCTGCAGGATGAAAATGGTAATCCCGTTAGGTTTAATTTTTCCGATCAGGATAAAAAAGCGCTCATCGCCTTCCTGCAGACACTGACCGACAAGAGTGAATTAATGGATCGTAAATTTTCTGATCCCTGGATTAAATGACGGGCCTAATCCGGAGTCAAAATCTAATTTTAAGTTAACAAAAATAAAAGAGTTTAATTTTCATCCATTGAGCAATAAGTTTTTTTATTCCATAGAATATCACTAGTGCAGTGTTTTCGAAGTATCTGATATTAATGGTCTAGCTTATTTTTCGCCAGATCGAAGAAACGAAATCGCGTGTAGCCCGTGCTACACAAGGCTTTCGGTGATGAAGAGATTGTGAAAAAGAAGCCGATCCATAGTATCAGATATTTTGGAAATACTGCATTAGTAGATCAACGCATGGGTTATG
>JAGQWV010000898.1 GCA_020437045.1 Saprospiraceae bacterium
ACTTCATGAAGTTTGATCATCTCAAAAAGATTTTTAAGTTCCGTATTGCGGAGATTTGATATTTTCTCCGAAAGGCGGATAGCGGTAGATAGACCTTCACCTGTCATCAGGTGTACAAAGTTCTTGTCGATCAGTCTTTTTAGAAAGTCCGCTTCATCTTGCCAGAAGGCCACATCACTCAGCCATTCTCGGCTTTGTTGGTGCAGATCTTCAAGGTCATAGAACTCTATATTTCTCATGGTCATAAATTCAGTGCTTGTTTCCATCATTATAGATTTAAGTAACTAATATTGAATGGCTTTGGCAAATACTTCCCCCACTGGAATAGATTCGTGGGTATTTGCAATTTAGATCGTTGTTCTTCCGGCATCACTAATCCAAATCATTGTTTGAGGTGATATTGGTGGGTTACAAGATTATAGGACCATGATCAATCTTGTCAAATTGAAGGGGAAATCCTTCCCGCAATCGACTGTTGATGTCCGGATACAATATGGCTGCTTAACCAGCTATTCTTCATAATTAGTAAGGGAATATCCAGATCGTGAGTGAATGATCGAATACATTCTTCTTCAAATGCGTGATCTGAGTCGCTTGAATCATGAGTAGCCAATGCTAAAATATCGGTGTCCAGGATGGAGGTCATATTTTCCACATGCTCAATCCAATCATCCTTTGGACTAAAGTCATCCGTTATTTCTAATTGCTCGTTTTTACGAGGATGGGTTAAGGTGTTGAAACTAAATATATCATTGGTAATCGTAGATGATATTCCAGTTTGGAGATGATAGCAAAATAATTTAGCCTTTAGATGTTCTGACCAATCCTTAAGATAATCCAGGGATAGAATTTCCGTTTGAATATTTTCGGTTGGAAGCATCATATGACGAATCGGGTGGTATTTCACGGTCGGCGGAACAAGTAGTAAGGGGATTTCTCCATAATTAATCAGTGCTTCTGAAATTTCACTTCTTTGGTCTTCCAAATCAGAATCATGGAGACCCATGACGATTAGGTCGGCGGGCTTTTCTTCCTGCATACGTAATAGTTCGATGATAGGATATCCGTAGATAATTTCTTTTTCTACGGGTATGGATTTCAATTCAGAGGGTGTGAGCTGTCCAATGAATTTTTCTAATCTCTCTTCTTCCATTTTTTTGTAAAGCCAAATGAAATTTTCATACTGATCATCCCCTTCCGCTTCTTCCAGAATAGCCAGTTCATGGATGAGGTCCAGGTATTCCGGATGAAAAATATATGTTGCATGCACTGTTGCATTGAAATGTTTTGCCAGATGTAAAGTGTAATGCCACAGTTTTGCACTGTATTCGGAGTAATCAATCAAGATCAGAATATTTTTCATTGTGATTCTTTTTCTTCAAAAGAACTAACCTTTTTATTGGGATATGCTAACTTTCGATGAGTCGGGATTTTTAATCGTTCAAATCTTATTTGAAGGAGTTTAATTGGAAAGTGGACCTTAAGAACTGTTTATTTTGGAATCACTGACTGAATATTCGTGGATGTCTGAATTTTGATACGGACGATAAGCCCTCTAAATAATTTCATTTTATAGGAAGTCATAGTATTTCCGATGGGGCCGTGATAGATGGGAATACACTTTGCCAGGAATACCTTCAAAATACCTGGGGAGGTTCTGATCACGAAGATCTCAGCCAGGGAGCAAAGTTGAGGAGAGAGATTGAATTAAGTGAAAGTATCAACGGTTCAGATAGCGAAAGAGGTTAAAAAGGTTAAAATGGTCAGTCTGAAGATGCGTAAGGTCAACTATTATTGGTGATAGATTATAAAAACTATTTTTTTTTGTGACTTTTTTATGATGGGACATCTTATCTATAACTTTTGAAATTTTATGATGGTTTTTAAGCATCATAAAATGGAATGCAAGCAGGGTTTTTTAACCCGTTTATTTATACATTATGGCTATGTAATTAAGCCAGTAAACAAGCACATATGATTGGGTGGAGGAATTCAATAATTCTTTTCTCCGGGCAAGCATAGGAGGCTAAGGTGAAATAACCGTCCGGAAGATCATGTGACCCATCAGAAGTACCTGGATAATATCTGAACATTGAATTATCCAGCCGATCATTATGTGTCTGTCTATACGTTATCTCGTATTTGGTTAGGAATTGTCGTGAGTGAGCGGGACAGAATACTACATTCGTCCCGCGCTCCCTTTTTATATTTGTAGGAACTTAACTTTTATCATTGATAAATCCGGCCTACCTTTGGGTTAATAGGAAGCAACTCATGAAGTGTATTATTATCGATGATAATCCCCTGGCACGCCTTGCAGTTCGCAATATGGTTTTGCAGATTGAGAGTTTGGAGTTAATTGGAGAGCTGGATAGTGCAACACAGGCTTTCAATTTTTTGCAGAAGCATGATTGTGATTTATTGCTTCTTGATATAGAAATGCCAGGTATCAGCGGGTTGGATTTGATCAAGACGCTTGATCACAAGCCATTGGTAATCCTGATTACTTCGAAAACTGATTATGCGCTGGAAGGGTACGAACTCCAGGTGGTAGATTACCTTCTTAAACCTGTCTCCTTCTCTCGACTTCTCAAAGCTATCGCCCATGCCAAAGAGCTTTATCAATGGCAGCATCAGGACCAGAGAGAGGAGGTGAAGAAAGATTTTCTTTTTGTGCGTGCCAATAATCAGATGACGAGAATTGATTTTGATGATATTCTTTTTGTGGAGGCAATGGGAGATTATGTTGTTTTCTATACCCCGGAAAGGAAATTTGTGGTTCACTTGACCATGAAAGGTGTTGAAGAAAGTTTGCCAGAGGACCGGTTTCTCAGAGTGCACCGTAGTTACATCGTCTCCCTCATAAAAATTGACAATATGGTTCAGAATTCGCTGCAGATTAACAAACACATTATTCCGGTGAGCGAAACATATAAAAACAGGTTAACCAAACAAATGAATACCTTAAGCAAGTAGATAATGCTGGGTTTGTGCAATATCGGTGACTTCAACATAATTGATGGTCTTATGGAAGAGGTGATTTTAATAAATGTCTCATAGGTTTTCAGCAATAACAATACAGTGAGGGAGATAGACTCCAGATGGTTTAACGTTTAAAAAGTGTATGCAGAGGCGACTTTCATCCCGTATATTCAAACTTGAGCAACAAGATTGGTTGGTCATTGTGGTGCTGGTATTGTCTTGTATTTTATTGTTGATCAGTCATTTTTTAGCGGTAAGATCTATTAACCAACCTCGATTGTCACCGACAATCGTACAAGAATCATTTACCGGTAATGATAGACTTCGTTCTCTGGAGAGACATCTTTTGGAGGTGGAGAGTAATCTCAAGGATCTGATCATAACGGGAGAGGACAATTTTGCGCAAAATGCGGAAGCAGGTCTACGGTCGGCAAAGGAAGATGTCGTGGCGCTACGGACCATTCTGGGTAGATTTGACGATGCCGTTCTTTTGAGTCGCTTTGAAGAGCTGGTCGATGAGAAGATGCGATACAACAAGAACATCCTGGACTCCTATCGAAACGAAGGAATGGTATCGGCTGAAATATTGCTTAAAACCAGAAATGGCTTCTATCTGATGGATAGCATCTTTACCATTTCGGGAAATTTAAGAGAAATTCACAGCAGTCAAATTAAGGGATATCTGGGGGCAAAGTCAATTAATAACATCTGGTTGAAGCGTTTTAATTGGTTTAGTATTTTGACCATTTTTATGATTGTTCCTTTTACCATTTTTTACTTAATAAGGGCGATCAGGAAAAGAGAAGCTGCCGAAGAAAGTAGGGCCGAAAAGCAATTTGAGTTAGACCAGCAATTTTCCTTCATCAAAGACCTCTACAGAAATGCACCGGTAGGCTATCATTCCATATCTGAGGATGGTACCGTCATCGAGATGAATGATACCGAGTTAAAATGGTTAGGATACCAGCGTGAGGAAGTTATTGGAAAAAAGAAACTGATTGATTTGATTCCTGCAGATGCCGGTGCATTGGTAGAAGAAATAAATCAGAAATTAATCAGGGAAGGAGGATTTGATAGTCTGCAATTGCATATGTTGTGCCGAAATGGATCATTATTTGAAGTGCTAATGAGCAGCAGGCCTACTTTCGATGATGCTGGACACTTATTATATAGCCGTAGTGCAGTGATGGATTATTCAGAGCGTAAAAAGTTGGAGGACGATCTGGAGAATGCAAGAAAAGCCGCCGAAAAATCGGCAATATTAAAAGAACAGTTTGTTGCCAATATCAGCCATGAAATTCGTACGCCTTTAAATGCAATCCTGGGGTTTTCAAACCTTTTGCAACGGACTGATTTAGAAGAAGATCAAATTGAATTTGCCAGTAACATCCAGGTAAGTAGTGAAAATCTGATGGCAATTATCAATGATATCCTGGATTTTTCAAAAATCGAAGCGGGTATGTTACATTTGGATCGGATACCCTTTTCACTACCTGCATTATTGCATTCCATTCGTAACTTGTTTCAACTTAAAGCCAGCGAAAAGAAATTGGGTTTTCAAATTCAGATAGCTAAAGATCTGCCGGCCAATTTAATTGGTGATCCTACCAGATTAACCCAAATATTGGTGAACCTCCTTGGAAACGCTTTTAAA
>JAGQWV010000899.1 GCA_020437045.1 Saprospiraceae bacterium
AAAACAGGGAAGATATTTCTTTCTTTACTTGGTAAGGGAGATTGGATTTGTGATTTAAATCGGAAGCAATTCCGTTTTATTAAAACCGATTTATTTAATCAATTTCAAGGTCCGGGAATATTTCCGGAAATGTATGCTTTTGATGAAGATTCCCTTTTAATTTCTGACAGTGTTGGCCATCGTCTAATGGATTTAAAAACAGGAGAGCTGAGAGATTTTAGCCTCCTGTCAACAGATGAGGGTCCTTCCTGGTTGACTTGTTTTGATGACCATGATAGAAAAATTTGGATCGGTTCGGATTATGGGGTTTTTCAATTAGATAAGGACCATGGAGAAGTTATAAAAGTGTTTCCAAAGTCACCTAAGCCCAGCAGGAGATTGCTAATTAGAGACGTCTATGAGGACAGTAAAAAAAACTTATGGATAGCTACCTGGGGTGAGGGGTTGTATCTACTCGATTTGAATACGGGCATTTTAAAATTATACGATCCTTTTCCCAGTATTCCACCGACTAAAAATGGCATTTGGTCATGCCGATACCTTTATGAGGATCGGGCTCAGAATATGTGGATTGGATGCAGGGAGGGTCTTTTGCGTTATAATTCTTCCCTTGATAGCTTTATACTATATCGGCATGAATTGGATGATCCGGAATCCATGAGTGAGAATACTTCTTTTTGCATTTATGAGGATAGTGTTGGATATATTTGGTCCGGGTCATACGGCGGTGGCTTAAATCGGTTAGACCCAAAGACAGGTAAGTTTATTCATTTTTCCGTCAATGATGGTTTATTAGGAAATAATATTTTTAGTCTTATTCCGGATGATAAAGGATTTCTTTGGATAGTAAGTTACAAAGGAATTACACGTTTTAATCCCTACACCCATCAAATATTAAATCTGACCGAGTATAATGGCCTGGGGAGCAGCAGATACGATGCCTTTATGTATGGTAAACGTCAGTATACGGGTGATTTATTATTTTTAGGTGACCGTGGTATTGATATTTTTAATCCCGATAGTATTCATCTGAGTGATTATAAACCACCACTGGTTTTTACCGGCTTTGAATTATTTAACGAACCGGTAGCGATCAGAAATGCTGGAGAGGAAAATTCAGACACCTTCCGGTTGGATCGACACATTTCTTATACGGATGAAATAAGACTTAATTACGATCATCGGGTATTTACAATTGCTTATGCAGCACTGGATTATGCAGGGCCGGAGAATATACAGTATGCGTATCAACTAGAAGGTTTTGATCGTGATTGGCAATATGTCGATGGTAAAAGGTCAGCTACCTATACCAACCTGGATCCCGGCTCTTATGAATTTCGGGTAAAATCAACGAATGCAGACGGCATATGGAACGATGAGTACAAAACACTGTCGCTTGTCGTTGCCGCGCCGTGGTGGGAAACACCTATCGCTTATATTTTGTATGTCTGTTTTTTGGTGGCTCTTGTATATTTATTCTGGCGGTATCAACGCCGGAGATGGACCTTGCAAACGGCGCTGCAGATGCAAGAAAAGGAATCCTTACGTTTGAAAGAGTTGGATACTTTTAAATCCAACCTTTATACCAACATTACCCATGAATTTCGTACCCCACTGACCGTAATTAATGGTATGCTTGAGTTGGCAAGAACCAAACCAAAAGAATGGATGGAAGATAGTCTTCGCACCATCGAAGTCCAAAGCGCCAAATTATTGGAGATGGTCAATCAGATGCTGACCCTTCAGAAACTGGAAACAGGAAAGGTGATATATGAGCCTATTAAAGATGATATTATTGCTTTTATAAACCACCTGTCAGAACCCTTTGAATTTCAAGCAAAATCAAAAGGATTGGATTTTTACATCCATCATGAATATGCTGAATGTAATATGGATTTTGATCCTGGTAAATTGGAAATGGTTCTCGTAAATCTGATAAGCAACGCCATCAAGTTTACCAACAAAGGACGGATAACGCTGCATACGGAATTGACGGATGATAATCAATTGGATATTCGGATTTCTGACACAGGTATTGGTATTCATCAGGATCAAATAGCGCATATATTTAGTCGGTTTTATCAGGCGGATCAGAGCACTACCCGCTTTGGGGAAGGCACCGGTATTGGGCTCTCACTGGTCAAAGATTTGGTGCCCATCATACATGGTACCATCGAGGTGAAGAGTGAACTTGCGCAAGGGACTGAATTTCTGTTAAGATTGACGATATCCCGGAAAGCGGCAAGACAATCTCTCCAGCTATCAAATACTGGAAAAATACCGGAAAATGGTATTCCCGTAAACGTACCGGCAGCTAAGAAACCGGTAAAGCCAAAAGCAACCATTCTCTTTATTGAAGACCATAAAGATGTACGTCATTATTTGCGCGCTGTTTTTTCTGATGAGTATCATGTTCTGGAAGCGCACCATGGAGATCAGGGAGTTTTAATGGCCAGGCAAAATATTCCGGATTTGATTGTCAGCGATATTATGATGCCCCAAAAAGACGGTTATGACGTTTGTCAAGCCATTCATGACGATCCCTTAACCTCCCATATTCCCATTATCTTACTAACGGCAAAAGCAGATGTCCAGTCGAAAATCATAGGTTATGAAAAAGGAGCGGATGCCTACCTGGAGAAACCTTTTCACCCCAAAGAACTAGATGCCCAGATCAATATGCTTTTGGTGCAAAGAAAGCGATTACAACTTAAATACCAGGAAAGCCCATCCGGAGAACCATCGTTACAGCAAATTTCTAGAGAAGACCCATTTTTAACTGAACTATGCACTTTATTGTATGAGCACATTGCTGAAGATGATTTTGGCATCAAAGAAATTTGCATACAGATGTTGGTAAGCCGAAGCCAGCTGCATAACAAAGTAAAAGGAGTAACCGGTCTTTCTACATCTCTATTTATTCGGAAGCTTAGATTGGAGGAAGCCCGGAAGTTAATTTATTCTACAGATTTATCAGTTGCCGAAATAGCGTACCAGGTAGGATTTAAGGACCCTAATTTTTTTTCGAGAGTATACCGAAAAGAATTTGGAAAAAGTCCGAGTGAAGGAAGGAGATAAGAGTTTGTTTCTGTAGTTGAGACTAAATGGGATCTTATGTTTCCAATCGATCACAATGCGTTCAGCAATGATATCTTGAATGCTGTCCAATGTCTCAATTTATGCATGCAGTGATAGCTCCGTTTATTTTATTTAATTGAATTTAGTTAGTTGTTTCATGAAACTCCAAATTGATCGTAATAATTTACTACTGATATTAATCTTAATTATAGCATCCTTCAGGTCTTTTGCCCAGATTGATATATTAAGATTTAGACCTATTGAGTTACCCCATCAAATTCCTTATATCCAATGTTTGTATCAAGATAATAATGGCATTATCTGGCTGGGTACTTTTGATGGATTGTTTCAGTATGATGGGTATGAACTGGTGCAATATTCTAATGATCCCGGTGATTCATTGAGTTTAAGCGATAATAAAATTCAATGCATCATTGAAGATGCTTGGGGTAATTTATTGATTGGGACTCAATCGGGCCTTCAATATTTTGACCGAAGAAAAATGGTTTTTCATAAAATAGATGAGATGGAGAATCAGTATGTCAGTAAACTTGTATCGGGTGGTGATGGAGAAATATATGCATTAAGTGAGATGGGTGTTTATCGACTACACTCCAATAACGTATCCGGGCGGCATGAATTGAATAAAATTATGGATTCTCACAGTGCTCACAGTGTCATTTATACAGCAGATCAGAAATTATTGATCACAAATGGAGAGCAACTATATGAAATCAATGTTGGTACGAATGAAGATCATGAAATTGAAATCTTTAGTATGTCCGATTTTAAAGGTACTTCGATTACCTATTTGTCAGTGGATTCGATGGGAAGAATTTGGATTAGTACAAATGCTGGTATCCATCAATTTGATCCAACTACAGAAAAAATTACTGCATTTGCAGCCTGGCCGCGACTTGCGGAAAAAACTCAAGAGAACATTATCCTCGAAATCGATAGTATACGATTTTTAGTGACAAACGATCAGGAAATTTGGGAATTCGATATTCAATCTAAAAGCTTTAAAGGGATTTTTCTGGAGCAACATGAAATGGATCAATACAACAAATATGCATTTAGTTTGGATATTTTGAAGACAAATCAGAATAATATCATGTTATGTATTGATGGGAAGTCCCTATATCAATATAATTCAGATCGGTCGTATTTAAGCCTATTCCCCACTGATCTATTTGAGAAGCTATTAGGACCTGGATTGTTTTATGAAATTTTTGAATTTCAAAAAAACAAGATTTTTATTTCAGATAAAGAATATCCTAAGTTGTTGGATTTGTCAGATGGTTCGATTAAGCCGTTTCCCTATTCACTTACCCCCTTGATGAAGTCCGAACCAGTTTGGTTTACGACGTTTCAAGCCATTGATAATAATATATGGATAGGCAGT
>JAGQWV010000900.1 GCA_020437045.1 Saprospiraceae bacterium
AGAATAACGCGTCGTTCCAATTCAAATGCCCGGGGATCACTGCATTGGGAAAAATCAATCGCTCCTCCATCTTCCCAGAATTTCTGATAACTCATCCGGCTATCTTCGACTGCTTCGGAAAAGGTTGGCAATTCATCCCCTTCGAAATCTTCTTTAAAAAGAATACTTCCTTCCAGAAATTGCTCATCGCCAGCAGGTGAAAAAATAAAATGGTGATCACCTGCTTCCGTGTAACTAATATTCTGGGCAAAACTAGCTACCACCTCATATTCCGTACTATCGAGTATCCGATGAATTAAAAATTCATTTTCTCCGGATTCAGTCATAATACTCTGATGTTTTTCCGGATGATTCCAATCTGCACCATCGCAGGTGTGACAATCACTGCCATATGGAAATTTCATGCGGATCTTCAAATTGCCCGAGGAGATTAATGGAGATTCAATTTTAAAAGCAATGAGATCCCTTTTTTCATGCGCAACTAATTCCACCCGAACCGGAATGTTTTCCACCTTATAGACACTGGTTATTTTCCCGCTCCATAGATCTAAGGTCTGCTCAATATCTTTCACATCATTTATTTGTATTTCCTCACCATCATTCTTCAACAATTGCAAACCGATGATGCCTAAATGAAGCCGGTGAGGATTTGTCCTCAACCATTGCGTAGCTGCTCCTGCACGACCATCTCCATGCTGTGTGGCAACGGGTAATTGGCGATCATTACAACTGGCGAAAACTTCCGCAACATCATCATTCGTATATTTCTCCGGGTTAGGAAAAGAATGCCACCCCCACTGAGACTGGGTGGCCAATGGTATTCCATTCTGATAGACATCGGGAAAACTCTGTAATCCCGTCACGTCGACGGTAAAGGCAAATTCTCCATTACCTACCGTTAGTGATCCGAGAGTATCTATCTTTGTATTGATCACATTATGCCGGGACACCAGGTCCATCCGGTCAATTCCCAATTGTTTGGGATGACAACCAAGACTTAATAACCATAAAAAGAAGATAATCAAATCAAGCCTTCTGATAAACCATTTCATCGAGTAATTGACTTAGCTTAAATCAAGCCCTGTGACATTAACACTCACGGCCTGACAGAAAAAATTCTCATTAATTCGCTACTTTTTTCAGATTTTCTAAGGTTTTCTGATCTATTTTCAAAACGGTGCCATGCCGGGTTCCTTTTGGGAAATGAATATAATCACTAACATTTCGCCATTCGATCAGATCGGCACTGGATATGGCTCCCATCTGGTGCCGGGTGTACATATCAAAATAAATCACCCATTGATCGTCAATTTCAATACTGGTAGGACCTTCAACCCAATGATCCGAAATAGGATTGGAAGCCGCAGAATAAGGCCCCGTTAGATGGGCACTGGTGGCAATACGAATATTCTTCTCTGCTTCCGGATTTTTTGTTTCGTCCTTCAGAAATAGAAAATAATTATTTCCAATTTTTTGTAAAGTTCCATCGATCACATTAAATCCCTGATTGTAAAATAATTTTGTCTCACTAAATTCCTGAAAATCTTTCGTGGTGACAAAGTACATCCGGTGATTGTATCCATTATCTCCCGAAGAATCAGTTTCCGGAAATCTTCCTGGAATGGTTGATGACCAAAAAATCAAATAAAGATCCTCATCATCATCGTAGAACACTTCTGGAGCCCAGCAATTTCTGGTCAATGGTTCATGCTCCATGACGGGGAGATAACGTTGTTCCGACCAATGAATCAAATCCGCTGAAGAGGCATAGCCAATACCTGGTTCATTCCAGCTCACCGTCCAAACCATATGAAATAAACGATCTCTCCCCCGGATAATACAAGGGTCTCGCATCAATTTATCCTTTCCTGCGGTTGGCGTTAAAAAAGATTTATTCTGATTTAAGGCCTGCCAGGTAAATCCGTCTTCACTATAGGCTAAATGCAAACCATCTTCACCGTTGTCTTTAAAGAATGAAAAAAGATAAAAATCTCCCTGACCATATATTCGAATACTCCCCAGACCAATCAACATGATCATTAAACTGATGCCCACTCTAGCCATATTATACTTTAAATTAATCAACAGTTTCGCCTATTTTTTATTTTAATTAAATTCAATTTTCCTCCAGTCTATTCACTCACAACTTAGTAGACCAACGCATCGATTATTG
>JAGQWV010000901.1 GCA_020437045.1 Saprospiraceae bacterium
CATTGCCGAGTGTACCCCATAATACCGGGCCTCATAACTGCAGGAAGCCACAACACCCCGTTCGGCAACTCCCCCAACGATAACCGGTTTGCCAAACAAGCCTGGATCAAGCAAACGCTGACAGGATACAAAAAAAGTATCTAAGTCAAAGTGTACAATATGACGGTTTCGAAAGTCCATAGTCTTCCCATTTCAAACCCTGTAATTATTTCAATAATTTGCCAGGTCCTTGGCTTAAAAGACACTTAAAATGTAATTTTTAAATTATATAGCGTATTTACTATATTTGAATCTATTTATAATACACAAAAATACACTATTAATAGATAATTGTAAATAATAATCTACTAAAAATGGATTTTCTAACCAAAAATTTAAAATACTTGCGAAAGCGGATGTCTGTCACCCAAGAGGAGATGGCTACAGAATTGGACTTAAAAAAGTCGACTTACGCCAGCTATGAAAACGAAGAAGGAAATACGCCTCCAGCAAAGACCCTCTATGCCATTGCCAGGAAGTTTGAAGTATCGATGGAAAGTCTCTTTGAAGTGGATTATACGGTCTTAGGCAGTCAGGATACGCTTAAAATATCCGATCGGGAGATCTATTTTCCGGTCAGTGTAGATCTTGACGGCACAGAACTGATAGATGTCGTACCGGCAACATACCAGGCACAAGCAGGATATATCAATGACTACTCCGACCCGGCATACATACGTTCGCTACCAAAGATCAACTGGGACTTAGGCACTTACGAAGGCGGCAGCAAACGCATCTTTCAAATCGCCGGAGACAGTATGCTACCGATACCATCACATTCTTTTATCCTGGGAGTGCGCAAACAATATGAAGAATTGGTCAATGACCAGGCATATATAGTCGTCACGCAACATAATATCTTATTTAAACGGATCAGGAAAGAGGAAGACAGTATTATCCTCATCTCCGACAATTCCTTTTTTCCGCCCCAACAAGTCAAGGCGGATGAAGTACTCCAGTATTGGAAAGCCTTAAAAGCCATCATAGATATACCTTCCCGGGCCACGCTATCCGTGTACGACATGCAGGAAACGCTACAGGATACCAATGAAAAGGTCAATATGGTATTAAACCGGTTAGGTTCGTTGACGCCGGGTCAATATAAATAGCGTATTTTATTCGCAACCAATCTCCCGTTTTGAAAGAGGGTCCGCATTCGGGAAGCAATTGCCAGAGGGTAATGCCGTAGGTTTATATCGTACAACACCCGGATCCTGCAACCCATATTTAAGAAATGCTACCAGATCAGCTTTTTGCTGTTCCGATAGTCCCAAAGGACGAAAATCAGAAGCAATATGCGAAGCGGGTACGTCCGGATTTTCCGGTACTGCCCGATCGAAATAATCAACCACTTCTTCTAATGACTGCTTGCTCGAACCATGGAAGTAAAAAGGCGTGCCTTGTAAATTGTATAAAGTAGGCACCTTAAATTTAAACATATCGGATTCGCGACCGGTAAATCCACCCCGCCCCAGATTCTTCTTGGCCAACTCGGGTCCTTCATTAAAGGTCACCAAATCATCAAGATCATTAACGCCCAGCGCAAAAAACTTGACCGCACTAAACGCGGGTGAGGTATGACAGGCATTGCAATTACCCTCATTAAAAAACACCATTGCTCCACGCTTCTCTTCATTAGACATCGCAGACATATCTCCTTTTAGCCACTTCTGAAAAGGGGCTTCCGTGGTGGTGATCGTACGTAAATAGGCAGAAATGGCCAGGCTGACAGCCAGATTTGAATAGCGTTGGTCTTCTGGAAGATCCGGAAAAGAGGCATCAAATCGCTCTTTGTATCCCAGCGACTCCGCCAGTTGTTCGGTCATCAACATCCGGTGAACCCGGAGTCCTTCAATATTTTGAGTCTCCAGACCATGATAGCCCAAATGATTCAGTTCTGTTGCTTCATCAAAGACTCCCCAGATATCGGAGACATCTGCATTGGGTCCCACCGACCCAAAAGATCCATTCCAAAGCGTATTTTCAGCGGAATAAGCTACATTAAGTACATTCAAAGGCCGAATCCCCTGAACATCCATTTGTTTTTCTTCATAAGCATTATGCTTTACCCGGCTTTCACCTTTGTATCCGAAACCAAATCCACCTTCTCCGATACCCTGGCGGCGACCTGGTTTAAAGTCCGCTTCCGGCACATGGCAACTAGAGCAGGAATAGGATTGCATCCCGGTAAGATTCTGCGGTACGATTCCCAAACCGGTTTCGAAAAATAAGAAAGAGCCTAATTCCACTTTTTCAGGGGTTAGCGGATTTCTCGGATCCTGAGGCAACGAGGCCAGATCTGTGCTTTGGGCCAGTATAAAATAAGAGAGATTCCGGGTCGGGGATTCTCTGTTTATCGTATTGGTCAGATCCAGATCCAATTGCTCACGATCAAAGGTATCTGAGGTACAGGCTAGTATACTAAGGAAAGCGAATAGAGTAAGGATGTTTAGGTTGTTCATGTGTTCTTGGCATATAATTCGCTCCGAAAATTAGGAAATATTTGACTGTGGGATTAAAAACCTTGAAATATTTTTTCATTCAGAGCCGTGATAATCAAGTGTTAACGTTTATGGTTAGACTGATTTTAAACTGTTTATTAAGAGTTAAAAAAGTAAACATTACATAAATTATTCCATACAAGAATCGTTCCTTTGCGACCTGACTCAAAAATCATCATGAGTAGAAAATTTTTTATAGTATCGGGAATATGGATGCTGGGCCTGTCAGTCTGGCGTTGTACTCAAGATCAGGTACCGATGCCTGAACCATGTGATGAAGTAAATACCTACAACGGCGCTATACGGGAAATATTACGAAATAAATGCAACACCAGCGGTTGCCACGACGGTGCCAGTGGGGTGGGCAACTATAACTCTTATAGTGGTGTTAGACGAGTGTTGGAGAGTGGAGAGTTCAGACAAGAGGTGGTAGTTCGGAAGACTATGCCCAAGGATGGTTTTTTGAGTGAAGAAGAGTTTAACCTATTGAAATGCTGGTCGGAAAATGGATTTCCCGAAAACTAGAACATGATACGAAGATGAAAAACATATACTCAAGCATCGTATTTCTTTTTGTTTGCAATTTGACTTTGGCTCAACACCAACTACCCATCTTTAAGGATCGGAAGATAATCAATGCCTATTCCAGTGAAACCCTTGCCAAGGGAATGCTGGATTTTAGAATTGGTCATCGATTTGGTGATATGTTTGGAGAAGATGGAGGCTGGCCTACTTTTTACGGCCTTGAGAATGCCCGCGACATTTTAATTGGCTTTGACTACGGCATTAATAATGATCTCCTGGTGGGAATCAACCGGACCAAAGGTGCCGGACCATTACGGATGTTGGTCAACTCTTATCTAAAATATAAATTAGCCGGACAGCAGGATATGACCGAAAAACCACTGGCAGTCACTGTAGTGGCAATGAGTTCACTTTCTACCATGCCCCGTAGTGAGGAGATATCGGCAATCAACAATTTTCCAAAGTTCGCCCATCGATTGACCTATCATTTTCAAATGATGGTAGCCAAGCGATTTAGTGAATTTGTTTCATTACAGTTTAATGTAGGGTACACCCATCGAAATTTTGTTGATCTCGACGATGTTAATTATGTAGTGAATATTGGTGGCGCCGGACGTTTTCAGTTGAACAGACGTTTGGCCATTTTATTAGATGCAAATCTACCGACCCGATTCCGGGATGTGGATAAAAAATATAAGGCCCCCTTGGGTATAGGATTGGAGTGGGAAACCGGAGGAGGCCATGTGTTTCAGATCAATTTTACCAATGCTGGAGGGCTAAGTGAGCCCGACTATCTTTCGTACACCACCTCAGATTGGACCCAAGGGGAATTCAGATTAGGATTTACCATCTCCCGTCAATTTAGGATTTGATACACACTAAATTTAAGAAAACATCATGTTGAAATTATTGACAAGTAGTTTTTTGTTAGTCTTTGTAATACTTATCTTTTTTGGTTTTGTACCGCGGGAAGAGAAGTTACCTGGCGATTTTTCTGTGTACAAACTCCTGGAAGCATTCGGTGACACGCCACTGCCTCATAAACCTAATTTTAGCATCGAAGGCACCAGTGCTGAAAGAGGCAGAGAGATTGTGATCAATGGAATGAGCGATCTGGCCGGTAAAAAATCAAGGAGGCAAAGCAAACACTTTGTGTGCACCTCTTGCCACAATATCGAGCGGGAAGATCCGGATTTGGCACATCCATCCCCGGAAGCACGTCTCAAATATGTCAGTGAACACGACATGCCCTTTCTTCAGGGAAGTGCTCTCTATGGCATTATAAACCGGAGGTCTTTCTATAACGGAGACTATGATAAAAAATATGGCGATCTGGTAAAGCCAACCAGACACAACCTTAGAGAGGCTATTCAGCTATGTGCCATTGAATGTTCTCAGGGTCGTAAATTAAAGGATTTTGAGCTGGAATCCATTCTGGCTTACTTCTGGACTATCGATCTGAAATTAGATGATTTAATCCTTTCGGAACAGGAAAGACAACTGATAGAACATTCTTTTAATACAGGAGAAAAAAAGCGGGAAGCCATGGACATCTTAAAATCAAAATTCATGGATTATTCTCCCGCCACCTTCCTTGCTCCACCTGAAGACCGAAAGACGGGTGATGGATTAATAGGTGATGCATCTAATGGTTCGCTAATCTATAAATATAGCTGTCAGCATTGTCATTTTGATAACCGGTATTCATTTTTATTACTTGATAATGAAAGACTTACTTTCCAGTATTTACTACATAAGGCCGGCACCTACGATCCACACTCCATATATCAGGTAATCCGCTACGGTACGCCTCCAAAGGGTGGTAAAGAAGCTTACATGCCACAATATACCAAAGAGAAAATGTCCGATCAGCAGATGGCTGATTTACGTGCCTACATTGAAGCGGAGGCTAAAGGTGAGAGTCAAATGTAGTGACGCTGCGATAAACCAGTCAATCTGACAGCAGAATCCGCAATGTCCTAATGGATTAAAATTTGACCAGTGAAGGTTGATCAACATCGGTGAATACAGCTTCCGGCACGCTGGATAACACCTGCACCAACTTAGGACCTCTCCCATCCGAACGATCTGAAGATAATTTAATCTCACCATAGGTTTGATAGTGATCCCAAGGCCAAATGGCAGGAGGTTTTTCCTGATCAAAGCTAGCATAATAGGCCCATTGCTTCACTAAATGATCGGCCTGGTCCACCCACACCTTATACATATTATCGGGAGTATTTCCTACATTCTTAAAAGTGAGTTGAAGGACGTCTGATTTAACTCCGGTTTGTGTCGTATCTTCTTCCATATATTTGAGGGTGACCCCGCTATCTTTGAGTTTGAATGGCATCACCAGCCAATAACTATCATTAATCCAAATAGCTTCTCCTTTTTTGGTATATAACCTAACTGAATCCGGATCGGTCTGCTCTTGCCCTTTACGGTAAACTTTTCCCGTATGATCATGGATATTAATAAGATAAACCGTACTGTCCTGGGGTACATCAATACGAACATCTCCAGAAGATTTGTCCCAGATCAAATAGCGACGGCCATTGAAATTCCACCCTATTACGTTAGTGTCGTCCCAGGCCTTTCTCCCGCCCATGGCTTCCATGACCTGATCTGCAATTTGAATAGCCTGAGGATCAGATGCAGCCTGGTTAAATCCATCGGCGGCGGGATTACCAACCATAGGTACTGTTTCGGAAGAGGATTGACAACCGAAAAGGAAAATCAAAAACAAATTGAAGATCAAAATGGAGACTTTCACAGCAAGTATATTTAAGAGAGGAAAGGAGAAAAAGTGCCCGAAACAGGAGTCGAACCTGCACGCCCGTAAGGACACATGGCCCTCAACCATGCCTGTCTACCAATTCCAGCATTCGGGCTATAAAATTGGAGATGCAAAAGTAAATAAAAAATGAATATGGTGATCACCAGATACCATTCTGCGTTTCAATTTTAAATACCAGCAGGGACTCACAAAAATGGCTGAATATTAAATTCAGAAGATCGGCCGCATGCATACTAAGTCTGGTGCGGAAATAGGATCAATTCCCCACGGCACGGGAAAAACAGCAGGTCCTAGTCAAACCTGTACCATGTTGAAAATCAGGTCTATCCGACAAATAATACTATCCATTTGTCTAAAAACAGGACACCTGGATGTCTGCGCTATCATTTTGAACGTTTCCACTGAGATGACTTAAAATTGATATTAGCGATTGCTTGCAGGCGGCTGGAGAGAAAGCTAAATCCAGTAGTGTTGCCTCGCAGAAAAAGACACAAGGAAAGCCAGACTCAGGAAGAATCTTGACCAGTGATTAGCAAAAGTTTAAATATTAATTTTATTTTTAATTTGAAATATGCATTTTTGCAGTGGCTAAGGTGTGTGCATAAATAATGGCCAAAAGAAGAAAACAACCTAAGAAGACGACGAGACTCAATTCTATAAAGGATCGGGTTTCAGACAAACGGATACCAAAGATATTGGGAGTTATGATATTACTACTCTCCTTATATCTGTTTGTTGCTTTTGTTTCCTATCTCTTTACCTGGAAGGCGGACCAGGATCAGGTTTTAGATTTTTCATGGGGTCTTTTCTTTGACCAATCACTAAAAGTAGAAAACCTTTTGGGGCGATTTGGAGCGATTGTATCAAACGTGTTTTTCTACTGGGGCATCGGGTTGGCGTCTTTTATCAGCATCTTTGTCCTCTTTAAATTAGGTTTTCTATTGTTGACCGGCCGTTCGCTGCAAGGCATATGGTCGCCATTTCAATATGCGCTAACCTTCATCCTATTTTTCTCCCCTTTGTTGGCATTTGTGTTTGGAAATGTTGCTTTTCCCTGGGGTGGAGCATTTGGAACTTATGTGTCGAGTTGGCTGGTGAAGTTTGTGGGTACATTAGGTACCGCCCTGTTATTCGTGTTTCTGGGTGTAGCATTTTTTGTATGGAACTTTCACCATATAACTGAAAGGAGTACATTTTC
>JAGQWV010000902.1 GCA_020437045.1 Saprospiraceae bacterium
GTATTCACTGTACAGACCCCAGCCTTCTCCAAAAGCACTGATGTAGGTATGATTACGAAAGTCTGGAAGCCCTTTTAATTCCTGTGAAAGAGCAATTTGAAGATGATGCCCGGGAACAGCCTCATGTAACGTCAGCGCAGGTAGTACATAAAGTGGCCGGCTTTCTAATTTGTAGGTATTTACCCAATAATTACCCGATCGATGGCTTTCCCAGGACCCGCCAGAATACCTTCCACCGGTATAATTTGGGGCAATAGCCTCAGGTACGGGTTGTACCCCATAGGGAAGACTTGGTAGGATATTGAAGTACTGGGGTAAAAGTCCGTCTATTCTTTTCGCGATGTACGACGCGTTCATTAAAAGCTCTTTGGGCGTTTTAGCGTAGAATTGCGGATCAGATCTCAGGAAATCCAGAAACTCTGCATAACTACCTTCAAAACCCACTTTCTTAATGATAGCTTCCATTTCACCGCGAATCCTTTTGACTTCAGATTGACCTTTTTCAAAGACAGCTTCTGGACTCATATCAAGACTGGTAAAATAGGCGATGCGTTGCTGATAGATTTCTTTTCCCCCTGGAATCTCGGAAATACCAACTTTATCCCGACAGATTGGAAGATATTCTTCCTTCATAAATTTATCGAAATTGGTATAAAGAGGGAGAATGCTGTCTTTTATAATCCTTTTCATTTCCTCCTTGAGGAGGGAAAATGAATCTGCAGGTAAGTTCGATGGTTCGGTTTTGTAAGGTTTGAAAAAAATGTTTTCATCTATTGCTGGCTCGATAAATGGCTTAATGAGCACTTCATAATTTGCAGCTGTAATTTTTGGGGCAACAATTCCTGTTGCCATTCCTTCTCTCATTAATTCGACATTTTGCCGAAAGAATCCTGGATATGCCTGCACCTTTTCATTATACTTTTTGTAAGCATCAAGGTCAGAATAATGGTCTCTGATGGAGTAGGAAAGTTGGTTGTAAAATCCTCCTTCTGCATTGAAAGGAATCAGGTACATCCGTAGTTTAATGACATCATAATCATTTTGTTGCTCATACTTAAATACTTCAAAGTTGATCCGGGCAGATTGGTCCAGTTCAGAGATGTCGACTTGTCTAAGATCATCTAAGATCCCCAGGATGAATTCTGCCTCCTCGCGTTGAGTAGATTCAGAAACATCCCGGAATAACTGATCTTGCTTTTCCTTGTTGTGGTTTCTAACCTTATCAAAAAGCGCATAGAGATCATCCTTTGCTGAATTTTGTGCATCAACTTTTAATGAAAGTTGTAGAAGTATACCAACTATGATAAGAAGACCATAGCTCGTGTTTTTCCGGGACATCATGTTAATTCATGTATTAGATAGCTGCAAGATAGGTAAGGGCTTCCGAATCTGCCTGCTTCCAGATCTCTTTTAGTTTATTTTTGACATTCTCAGATTCGGTTTTCATATTTAATTTCGACAGCGCTTCCACTTTACCTAACAGTGCTCGAGCCCTACCCGGTGCCCGTTCTAAACTTTTATCGAAATAATCCAAAGCCTCCTGAGGTCGGTTTTGATCCAGGAGCCAAAATCCATACTGTTCGAATGAAGGACTGGCGATATCAGGTGGTCCGAACGAATATTCACATTGGCTTTCTAACGTAACAGCTTCTTTAACCATCTCTTCAAATCGTTTAAAATCTCCCTCCAGAAAAGAGGCAAAGGCTTTCTGCTGGAGCAATAATGTATTTGCAATTCGAATCGAATTTTCATTTGGTGCATATCGAGTCACTCCGGCACTACACATGGCAATTCCATCTTCTCCCACAAGCATCCTGGCGGTTTTGATTTTACCTTCGAGATATTGGATCTGATGCTCTACCATTCTTCGGTCCTTATTGATGAAAGCCCAGTGAGCTTTGAAAAACGAATCACCGGCCTGTGATATAATTCCGAGATCATCCGTATTAATGTCCGTTTTAGGATCCAACACGGCCCAGGCTGGTGCTTCCGCCAACTGTGCGTTCTGCATGGTGATGAGATAACTTCTGGCACTCGCGTTTCCTGCCAGTCTTTCGTACTCATACATATCTTTAAGTAGCCTTTCAGCATCCTGATAGCGACCTTGTTGCAGATAACCATAATGTAACCAAGCATATGAATGAAAGCCGCGAGCGGCATCGGTGAGATGTTTGCGTTCAATCCGGGCAACACTGGCCGCATAGGATACTTCATTTGAAGCCACGACATCATCCCAACGGCCAAGCGCAAGATAAATATGCGAAGGCATATGTAGAGCGTGGGTTGCGTCTGGTGCCACATTGGCATACTCATCGGCAGCAAGTTGTGCCTGGGCGGCAAATTCAGGATGATCGAAAGCGTGTATTTTGTAATGTAATGCACCAGGGTGTCGGGGATTTTCTTTTAAGATTCCGTCGGCAATCCGCGCCGAGAGCTGTGATTTTTCCTCGTCAAAACCTGAGCCTCCAGCCCACAAGAGACTGATAGCGTAGAAGGCAGCTACTTCCTCATTGCCAGGGTACTTATCATAAAGCTTTGCCATATGGTCCGAAAACCTTTCATTACGTTCGGATAGTTCGCCAGTCCCAAAAAGAATTTCCAAACCCTGCCAGAAGTCCTTTTCCAGTTCATTTTCTGCCTGCTCCAAGCGAATTTCCGTAGTTGCACCAACTTTTGCCATGATTGCCCTTCCTGCCTCTACATCCTGCAATCCCCATAGGGCCTTATATTTGGTCATCACAGCACCCCAATAAGCCATTAATTCTGATGAATCGGCATTAATTGCTTCTTCAAAGGCCTCGCCGGAATCATCGTATTCGAAACTATGCAAAAGTAATAGTCCTTTATCGAAGGCAGGCCTTGCTGCTTCACTTATGGAAAATTCATGATGTAGTATACCTAAATTGCCTCTTACTTGATCCGTTACCACATTGTTGCAAGCGTAATTCAGACAGATACTTAGAATAATAAAAAATGCTAATCTCATATGCGCTGCGAATTTTGGTCTTATGGCATCATAAGATACAAAATCCGGATCAAAATCTTACAGCATCCAACATGATCAATGGATGTTTACCAAATGACTCAGATCATTCATAACAAGATTGAAGGTTCGTAAATTGTACAAGAGGAATTTATCACTTATTTAAAATAAAAGATATGATAACCTTCACTTTTAGACAGGTATTGTTTTTCGTTTGGATGCATTTGTTACTACTAACTTATGGCTTTGGCCAAACGGGAGAGACGGTCAGAATCTTTGATATTCACCGTGGGGCCAACATCAGTCACTGGTTATCGCAGAGCAAGGTACGGGGAGTAAAGAGAGCTGAGTACTTTACAGAAAAAGATGTAAAGGCTGCAGCAGATGCAGGATTTGATCACATAAGAATCCCTATTGATGAAGAACAGATGTGGAAAGAGGATGGGAGCAAGGAACTGGAAGCCTTTGCATTATTACATAATGCCCTGGGATGGATGCAAAAATATCATCTAAAAGCCATCGTGGATTTACACATCATCAGATCTCACTATTTTCTGGACGATGACCCTCCGCTCTTTAAAGATCCTAAGGAGCAGTTGAAATTTGTGGATTTGTGGAGGCAACTTTCAGAAGAATTAAAAAAATATCCGGTCGCAGATGTAGCCTACGAATTATTGAATGAATCAGTAGCTAAAGATGATGATGATTGGAATAAAGTATATCGAATGGCTTATGATGAGGTACGCAAACATGAACCGAAGAGAGT
>JAGQWV010000903.1 GCA_020437045.1 Saprospiraceae bacterium
TCGCTGCTATCACGGGTAAGTGTAATTGGCTCTTGCTGATATCTATTTTCTTCCGGACACATCTTTCATTTTTTTCAAAGCATTTAAACCATCAGGCCATCAAAGAGTCAAATGGTTGTCTTTACTTGAAATATTAAACACAACGAGAGACAAAAAATAACTCATTGTTTGATCTAAAAAAATAAGATAAAATGAAAAATTCAATTTTGATATTGTTAGTGACTTTGCTTGGTGGGATATCATTAAGTTTTACTTCACTTCCTAGCAATACCGGTCGATGGGAACACTTGGGTAGTAAAAAAGTAGACTATAAACTGGATCGGGATCGGATTCATGTTGGTGCCCACGATGGGGCTTTTGATAAATTAAAAATTGAAGTAGCCGGAGGTAGTTTGAACATGCACAAAATGATTGTGGAATATCATAACGGAACCCGTGAAGAGATATCTATAAAACATCATTTTGTACGCGGAGATGAATCCAGGATCATTGATTTACGAAGGGGGAAACGACTAATTAAAGATATTACCTTCTGGTATGACAGTAAGAATATTCAACCTCGAAAGGCCGTAGTCAATGTGTACGGTAGGCACTAAACAGATTGACAATATCCTATCAAATATTTTTTCATGATGGCGAAATAGTGAGATGAGTGGCAAAGGTTGCTCATCTCACTCCATAATTATGTTCAGTGCGCTCCTCATTGCGATCTGTAGCCGGAGGTGGTTCAGGTGTCAGTGAAGAAAGAGCGGCATAAAGATCATCAGCAATATCGTGTTCCATGGCTGAGATGGAATACTTTAATTGTTCCATATTCCGCGCCCCGATAATTGGGGCGGTGATGCCGGGATGGTGTGCCACCCACTGAATGGCCAGCGTGACCGGATGTATACCGGCTTGCTTGGCTAGATCCAAAAAACGTTCGACCGCAGAGGGCATCCAATCCTCACCATAACGAACCTGGTACATGCGATTGACTAACAAACGTCCTTCTTCTGGAGACCGATTATGGTATTTTCCACTTAGTAATCCTCCCCCTAGTGGACTGTAACTAATGACCCCTAAGTTTTCCGATTGTGCCATAGGTAAAATTTCCACTTCAGCCTGACGTTTTACCAGATTATACATAGGCTGAATGCACTCAAATCGCGACCAATTTTTGTGCCCGGAAATGCCCAATGCTTTTGTGATTTGCCATGCCGCAAAATTACTTGCCCCCAGATATAATACTTTGCCTTGCCTTACCAGATCGTTTAGCGTGCAAAGTGTTTCTTCAATCGGTGTTTTATCATCAAAACGGTGGATGAAATACAGATCAATGTAGTCCGTATTTAGACGTTTTAAGCTATTCTCAATGGCCCGGACAATATGGTAACGGGTGGCTCCTCTGGCATTGATGTCGGGACCAGTGCCAAAATAGACCTTTGAAGTAATAAATACTTCATCACGACAATCTGAGATTAGTTTGCCTAAAATTTCTTCTGATTTGCCTTTTTCATAAACATCAGCACAATCAAAAAAATTGATGCCTTTATCCCGGCAATAGTGAAACATATTTGCCGAGGTGCTTACATCTGCAATTCCCCCAAAAGACATGGTTCCAAAACATAGCGGTGATACCATGACCCCGGTCTTTCCCAAAGACTTATATCTCATTTAGTTCCTTTTTCGGCCTTAAAATAGGTAATTCTACCCGACCGGGAGATAGGCAGATGAAATTCTAAAGAAAAGAGAATAGGATTTATCTTTT
>JAGQWV010000904.1 GCA_020437045.1 Saprospiraceae bacterium
GGTATCATGTCCACCAATCACCACCCCCTGGCCTCTTATGCCCAGGTCCCAAACTTTATCTGCCTGGATCATGGATAAACCCCAGGGCAACTCCGTTGCATTTCTACCATGAACAGCAATGCCTTCTTCGATGAGATCTTCAGGGATTTTGATTCGGGTATTAGGGACGATCTCAACAACATCTTCCATTGCTTTCAGCAACTGTATTTGATCCGGGGCAGCGTTCACTTCAATTACATTGGCGATCCAAAAACAATGGTAACGTAAACCCATTTCATCTAATCGCTCAACTACCTGATTCTGAGATTCCCTGGCATAGCTGTTGAGTAGTTTGTAGACCAGCTGACCTTTCTCCTCCTTTTTTAATGTATTCGGAATTTCACTTAAATCGGCTTGTTCTTTAAAGACCAGAAGGAAAGATTCATTTTCGATTGATTGAGCGAAAATCAAATGGACATAGGAGACACATAAATAAAAAAGGAAACCAAATCTCATATTCAAATCTATTCGATGGTATCTTAACGTAGCAAATAATAATCCAGTTTATCGACACAAAAATAGTTTTCCCTTTGAGCTCTTGGCTCCCTGTCTGTCTTTATTATAATTATTCTAAATTCGTTTCGACTTTGAAATCACCACTATGAGAAAAAAGATACCGTTCCTACTTTGCATTGTTTTGTTGCCTTTAATCACTTTTGGACAGTCGAAAAAGTCGCTTGACGAGGCGGCCCTTTTTAGTTGGAAGTCTATTGAAAATAGGCAAATTTCCGATGATGGTAAATGGTTGACTTATCAATTAATGCCCAATAAAGGAGATGGTAATCTTATCATAATGAATACTCGGACCCGGGAAGAGATCACGATAGAAAGAGGGAAGCAAGTTTATATCGACCACCATCTAGAAAAACTGTCTTGCCTGGTTAGTCCAGAGGAAACACTGATCGACTCACTCAAAAGAATGAAGAAAAAAGAAGATGAATTGCCTATTGACACCCTGCTGATTTTAGATCTAAAAACCGGTGAGAAACAATTAATTCCCAACGTAAAAAGTCTTAAAACTCCCATTAAATGGGATGGGTTTATTATCTATCAGTTAGATTCAGATCGTGATACTTTTTTAGAAAAAGTATTACCCAGAAAGATGAAAAAAGATGAATCTGTCTTCATTATACACCACCTTGAAAATGACCAAGAAGATACACTGACATATGTCCAGGCATTGATCCTTGCTGAAGAAGAATCAGTGGTTTACTTTCATCAAAATGCCTCAGATTCAACAAAACTGACTTACATAAAGCAATTATTATTACCAGATTATGATCTCCATGAAGTTTTCTCCGATAAAGGAACGGTCAGCAATCTCGGAACCTCTAGAGATGGTAAACAGGTGACCTGGCTTTTTGATAAAGACACCTCTCATCATATTATTCCTGAATATGATCTATACTCCCGGGAGATGCCAAATGAAGCAAGTAAAATCGTTGCCGAAAAAGAACGAAAGGATTTTATCCCCGACAACTGGATGATTTCGGACAACTTTCAAGCTACCTATTCTCCAGACGGCAATAGATTATTCTTCGGAATGGCTCCCATTCCGCTGATGCCTGATACCACCCTGTTACCAGATGAAATCGTAGAGGTGGAAATCTGGAATTATCAAGATGAGCTACTTTATACACAGCAAAAAGTACAGGAAAAGAAAGAAAAGAAACGAACCTACCTTGCCTGTTTTGATTTTGCCGAACATAACTTGGTCCCATTAGGGAACGAAGAGACGCAAACGATCATCAAACATGATAAACTGGAACTGGAATGGGCTATAGGATTAGAGGATCAGTCCATGCAAAAATATCTCAGTTGGGAAGGCAGAACATACAAGGATCTCTTTCTGGTATCGCTGCTGGATGGAAGCAAAGAATTAGTGGCAAAACGAATTAGTGGTGATCCGGAATGGTCTCCAGGTGGCAAATACATTTATTGGTACGAAGAACCCGATACCGCTTGG
>JAGQWV010000905.1 GCA_020437045.1 Saprospiraceae bacterium
CGCGCCAGACCTCCCAGACTGGTATCTTCTTGCATGAGTGACTCCAGATAATTACTTTCGACTAATTGTTTTTGCAGGAGATCTGGTTGAGCCGTTATCTGAAAAAATAAAATTAAAGTGCAGCAGGATGTGAAAAAATATTTCTGCATTATTGATGTGATCTATTTTATTGTTTGATTTTAGAATTTACCACCACCATCACTTAGGGTATTCTTCGGCATTGAAAAACCGGGTCGTTGGATATGCAAACTGAATATCCGCGTGTTTGGCAAATTGTCGCAAGGTTTCTTCCACAACGATCTGCTCATAATTGCGGCGTTGTTTCGGAGGGCAGAGATATCGCAAAGTCAGCATGACGCCATTCTCTTTAACTTTCGTATATACGGTGGGATCGAGTTTTTTGTACTCGATATAATATTTTCGATTGGCTTTTTCTATCTCCGGAAGGATCTCTTTGGATAATGCCTGCAGTTTGTCTTTTTCGATTTTTAATAGAATATCCTTGGCTTTCTGCCAATTAGATTCAAAGGTAATCATAAACGGAATTTCATGCCAGATGAAATTCATGGCCTGATTGTAATTCATGATCGGCCTGGTAAAAACCCACCCATTGGGTAAGTGGATGATCCTGCCGGTACTTTGATCTGCTTCAACCCAGTTTTTTATTTCCAAAAGTGTAAATTCAAAAAAACTAATATCGAGTATGTCTCCTTCAACATTTTCAATCTGAATACGGTCGCCCATGTCAAAGGGTTTTCGTACGATAATATAAATCCATCCAAAAAAATTGAGAATTGGTTCTTTTAATACGAGTGCAATACCGGCTGCCATCAATCCGAAGAATGTGCCGAAGACATGTAACTCCCTAAACCAAACAGGAATCACAATTAAAATGAATAGGAAGTAATTCAGGTATAGTGAGCTCTTTTCCCAACTGTATCTGGTTTTTACATCCTGTATCCTGCTCCGGAAGATCGACAGAATAAGTTTTCTCAAAAGAAAGAGAAAGACCGCTACGACCAAAGTGGCCATAATGCGGTATTGTACGGGTTGCCCTATGCTGAAAGTATCATAGATCCATTGACTCCAATCCTGAAACATCAACTCTGTTAATTTAGTCGTTTGATGACCCAAATTACTGATTTGCCAGCACTTAAGATAAATGGATAGTGTGATGAATCACACACTTTACAAAAAACGAAAGGGCACCGATCACAGGAAGCAAATGAATTGAATCATTATCTTTGAAAAGATGAAGAGAAAAAGAATAAAAAATGCTGTTTAAACATATTAAGGCCAATCAGGAAGTTAGTGACCAGGAATTTGATTTGGTCTATCCCGGTCACATCCGGAAGATTTCCGAATTGCACTTTACTTCGGTGAAGGTGGCCAAAGCAGCTTCGGAATATCTATCGGAAAAAAGTAAATCGGTGCTGGATATCGGCGCCGGTGCCGGCAAGTTCTGCATGATTGGATCTGTCTGGGGGCAGGGCAGATACGTCGGAGTGGAACAGAGGAGTTCCCTCTGTGATATTGCCAATTCAGTGATAGAGCGGTACCAATTAGAGCAGGTGGATATGGTCAATACCAATATTACCGATGTTCCCTTTCGTGATTTCAAAGCGTTTTATTTTTTTAATTCATTCCACGAAAATATTTGTACATCGGATGCTATTGATCACACCATTCCGTTTGGGATCACTTTATACCAGGAATATTCGGTGTACGTTAAAGAGCAATTGGATGTCATGCCTACTGGCACCCGTCTGGTCACCTACCATAGTTATTTGAGAGAACTACCCAATTCTTATGTGTTGAAACATAGCGCTTTTGGAAATCACCTTAAATTTTGGGAACGGAGATGATCTCTTACTTAAATAAACGGCATGTTCAATTTGCCAGAAAATAAGGAATTAGTGTCACCCGGGACCAGAAAACAGTTTTGACCGTGCTTTACCCAAAATACATCTACCAAACTTGTAGGTCAATAAATCTCTATACTCAATCCAAGTCTATATACCGGCACATTTCCTGACCGATACTCAGGAGATCATTAATTTCTTCTTCGGTAAAATCGTAAGGAATCGGTTTTGCAATTCCTAAAGTACCATAAAGTGTATCATCCAGCATAAGGGGCACAACAATAGAGCCCTCAACTTTTGTTTCTTTAGCTGCCGGTCTGGCTACACCTGACTCATCGGTCTGAAGATTACACATTTCTACTGGTTCCCGTCGTTGAGCTGCAATCCCGGCCATTCCTTTGCCAATAGGTATTTGCGATAACTTTGGTATAAGGAAAGCGGGTATATTGTGCTCAGCCTGCAATTTTAAGAGAGATGTTTCTTTGTCAAGAAAATGAATTGTTCCGGTGGTACAATCAAAATGAGATATGACTTCTACAAGAAGTTCCGACCAGTTGATGTGATCCTCGTGAAGCAAGGGGGTCACAACGTCTACTGCTGATTTATATTTATTTGCCATAATGATTTTATTAAAATTGCTTTTATAAATGCTCAAATATTGTGTTTATTGCATCGAGTTCGTTGCAGTGGACTGATTCTTTTTCTGGATAGTGCCTGCATTAAATTCTGCTTTGCTGACCTATAGAGAATGTTTTTCACAATTTTATCATAAGTATTATTTTTCAAAGATATTGAAAGCCTTTCTAAAATGATAGGTGAAATCCTTTTAAAAGAGGATTTAATTTCAGAATTCATACAGTGATCTTCAGCAAAAAAAATCAAAGTTCCTTGATGGTCTGTATGATGTATGGAAATGAATCGACTGTATCGAGGTCTTAATTTTCAAGGAACGTTTAAAGATGTCATCTGGGAATGAGTGTTTGGATTTCTTCTAAATTAGTAGACGTGGTAATAATTAAATTTCCCTCGGCTTCGGCGGCTTTGTATGTCCGTTGAGCAAAATCATACACCTCTTTTATCTGCATAAAGGAAACAGGATCCAGCATTTGATCTACCGTGCCAGCCATAATGACTTTTCGGGGCGCAATACTTGCTACAAGATCTGGTAAATCGTAAGCTGTAAGCGCACCAGGAACTCCCCAATTAAAATCTACTTCGTAAGGATGTCCGGTGCCACCTCCGGGATTGGTAGATAGTCCTATTTTGTAATAGCGGTTCATAGCGACAGACTCGTAGGAAATCAATGGATGGATCAAGATTGTAGTGGTAATGTTTTTCTCGAAGGCAGCTGCATGAATTAATGGTATGCATAATTCACCCGAGGCTATTGCAGTGATTTTATGGGCGGCAATATTTTCTCTTTTGATCAGAAATCTTACGGCCCGGTTGATATCACTGGCTCGGAGCCCAACGATACTTTCACCGGTCAGCACACCGGTATATGCGGGCGCTAAATTTCGGGTAGCTGTATTTTTTAATTCTCCGATGCCCGGTAGATCAATTGCCAGAACGACATAGCCTTTCTTAACCAATTGTTCAATTTCACCACCGGGCATAGCTTCCTTTATTTTTCCTTCCGGAGACAGGTAAATAATGGCTGCATAATTGTCATTTATTTCGGGAATAAATAACAGCATCGGGATCATATATTGACCCGAGCCCTGCAGGGCAATTTTGGTCAGGCTATATCCATTCCTTTGATATTTTCCCGTGATGAAGATTTGCTCCACGTTTTCATCATCATACCCGCTTAAATCCCGGGCTTTTTCGACGATGTTTTTCAGATGATCTGCCTGGTGTTCTCTTGATTCTTTCAGATGTAAAATGAGTTTCTCCGACGCTTCTTGATGGATATCAAAAATCATTTTTCCTTTCATTGACGTGGATAGTTGTCCGGTAGGTGCCGCAAGAAGGTTTTCTTTTGGGAGCACGTTAATCTCAACTACTTCTGTTTGCTGAGGTAGATTAAAATGTTTGCAGAAAAAATCATAGATATGCCTTCTGATTTTTGGCGTTAACCAATGTCTGGAGTCATCTTCTACTAATTCAAAATTTTCAGTCTGTCCCAGACTGCTGTAAGCGAGCTGAACTTCTT
>JAGQWV010000906.1 GCA_020437045.1 Saprospiraceae bacterium
CCTCCGATATTTCCACTTCCTGACGCCGTACAACCATTATCATCCGTCACCAGGACCCGGAAGGTACCCTGAGGAAGATTAATGATCACTCGTGTTGTTGAACTATTGGCATCCGTCCAGGAGTATCGGTAGGGTGCTGTACCTCCGTTCACTACAGCGGTAGCGGTACCTTCGACGTTATTTGGACTGGGAGTTGTATTTACAGCTACAGTAAGCCGGTCGGGTTCTGCCACCGATCCTTCTGCGGTTGCAGTTGCTCCTGCTCCATCGGTTACTGTTACAGAATAATTGCCCCGGCCCAGACCACTTATACTCATTCCCGTTTCACCAGATTTACTCCATGCATATTGATATGGTGGTGTTCCTCCATTCGGAGTGGCAGTTGCCAAACCATCGTTTTCACCATTACAACTGATATCTTCCGTGGTAATCGCTACAGATAGCTCACCACCTCCGAGGGCAAAAGAGGTATCAAGCGTACAACCATTGCCGTCGGTTATGGTCAAAGCGTAAGTGCCTCCTCCCAGGCCGGCTAGATCTCTGGTAGTTGCTCCGTTGCTCCAGCTGAATGAGAGTGGATTTACTCCGGATAGCGCCAAAGCGATAGTTCCATCATTACCGGCTGCCGTAGGACTCATCAGAGTTGCGTTGCTGATGACGATTGCTTGCGGATCGTTTAAGGTTACTTCGAAGGTGAATTGGGCACCGGTGGCATCCGTCACCGTTACTACATAAGTGCCGGCTTGTAAATTGGTTAAATCTTCTGAAGTAGCAAAATTACTACCGTTTCTGGTCCACTGATAAGTGTAACCGGGCGTTCCACCGGAAACCGTGATGTTTATAGCCCCATCCGTTTCACCATGACAACTTGGTTGGGTGACAGAAGCACTGATGGGGTTACTACCGTTTCCCACAGTTACTTCTCCATCACATTGGTTAAAGGTGGCGGCTTCACTATTTATACTGACATCTCTGTCCGTGAGTTTATCTGAAAAAATTACACTGGTCTGCCCACTTGAAGTAATGACATCAAAACAAACTTCAAAAATTCTGGTGCCATCTGCGATTGTTAATCCATCGGTAGATTGTTCTACCCAAACAAAGGATAATACTCCATTGGCTCCTTGGTCAAGGTTGAAATCACCTTCTTTCAGCCCGTCTAGGTTTAAGTTGTTTATTTGGGGGTTGCTTAATACCTGCGGATCCCATTCTATAGTAGTAGACATGGTGGTCACATCAGTAAAGCCCTTAACAGTTATGTCGACGCAGGCTTGATCACCCGCACTTACCGATTCTGAGGAAGCAGCCAGGGCAAATCCGGGGGCATCGCAGTCAGATCCATTTCCACCACCACCGGTCACTGTGACCGATCCATCTTTTTTAGAGAAGGTAACTCTCTGATCATCAGAATCAATGATCTCGATATCGAGGGGATCATTGGTAAATTGAACACTCCTGCTGCCACTGCTTCCAGTGATGTCAAAGCATATCTGGAAAATCCTTGCATTGTTACCCAGCGTGATTCCGGCGACGGCAGGATCATTCCACTGTAGCCTCAGTTTTCCACTGCTGATATCATCTTCATTAAAACTTCCTGCATTCAATCCGGTCAGGTTAAACGCACCCACTCCTGTGTAGGTCAGAAAAGCCGGATCCCAGTTGATGCTCAATTGCATACCGGTAATATTAGTGAATCCTTGTACGGTTACTTCGACACAAACATTTTCTCCGGTAGCACCCATTTCATCGGAACCAATCATTCTTAACGTGGTACCACTGCCGGTACCACTAGCGGTAAAAAGGCCACCACTAGCCGTGAGCCCAACATTACTTTCGTTATTATCAATGATTTCAATTTTTCTCGGGCTATCTGATATCGAAACGGTCGTGGTAGAACCAGATCCCCCGACAATATCAAAATTGATCGTAAATATGATGGTACCATCTGGTAGAAAGTTTGCATTGGCACCAGTATCGTACCATTGCACGATGATACTTCCGTCATCGGTATATTTTGCATCTGTATTAAATGCTGCGGCATCAAAATCCTGAACAGCATTGGTAATATTGCTCAGTGAACTGAATTTCAGCACCGTTGGATCCCAATTGATCGAAAACTGCATCCCAACAATATTGGTAAAATTGCTTACCTTAAAATTAACGGATACGGTACCTCCGGGATCACCAGATGTATTGTCGATAGTAAATACAGGTTGGGATAACAGCATCCCTGCATAACCGACCAAAATGAGGGTAATTAGATAAAGTTTCTTCATAGCACTTGATTTTGGATGTATTATCTACACCCAGCTTTTTTATGGTTTTCTACTGACTGATGCTAAGGCTCTGAGCCACTTTCACCAAACTTACGGTATTGCTCACGCCTAATTTTCGCATGATATTTTTTCGATGTACACTTACCGTTTGATCACTTATATAAAGTTTGCGAGCAATTTCCTTATTACTATATGCCTGAGTAATCAGTTCGAGTATCTGTTGTTCTCTTTTTGTCAAATCATTTAATAAGGCATAAGAATCCATAGCCCGGGTCTGCCGGTAAGCATATCGATTCTTATCCTTTTTGTCCGTACTTCTTGCTGTGACCTGAACGCCTTTACCCATGAAAGTATTATCTTCCATAACCGTAAGAATGCCAAGTCTTAGCTCTGCCAGGGGTGAACCCTTCAGCACATAGCCGTCTGCACCGTTTAAAAAAGCCTTTTTTACAAAGTTACCATCCGAGTATCCGGATACGACAATGATTCTGGTATCCGGAGCTTCTTTCTTAATGGGTTCAATCAAATCCAGACCATTTACCTTTCCCAGATTAAGATCAAGAAAGATCAAATGTACTCTTCGTTTATTTAACCACCGAAAAATATCTTCACCATCTTGTGATACATGTATCACCTCCACTTGAGGCTCATCAACTTCTTTCAGCAACGCAACCAGTCCTTCAGCAAAAAGAACGTGATCGTCGACAATGATAGCATTTATTCGCATTTTTGGGTAATTAGGACGAATTTCAAAAAAGTTTTAGATAACACATTAGAACTTACAGCAATTTGAGTGCCATATTTCGCTCTTATTGGAAAATACTCTAATATTTAACACTATATCTATCATCAGAAAGTGAAAAATGCAATTAATACCTGTCCCTTTACAGAGGTTGAGAGAATGAATACTTTCCATAAGATTCAATGAATTTTTCCCTGGTAAGCATGGTCAATAATGTTTATTTGTCAGACATCACCAAGAGATTCTTCAGCATGATTATCTCTGGAGAAGATAAAAATGCGTTTTGAAGCAAGACCATTATGCGACTTTTTGGATATACGTACCTCTCACTAATACTCATCCTGATGGCCTCCCTGCCGGGATGGTCGCAGCCAGGATCATTGTCCAATGAGCGTGAATTATGGTTGCATAATCAGAAAGATTCGTTTTTACTATCAACCCTGACCATCATTCCCGAGACTTTTAAAATTACTTCTGATACTCATCTCCCATCCGAAAGCTTTCGCCTGGATGGTAATTACTTCATATGGAATACTTCAGAACAAGCCAGACAAAATCAGGACAGCTTTTCCTTCCGGGTCAATTTTCGGGTCATACCTTATGAATTTAATCGCTGGAAGAGCCATTTTGATTCATTATTATATAAGGATGGGTCTTTTCAAGCCATGGAATCCATTAGTTTCACACCATTCGTAGCTGACGACCCACTGTTCTCAAGCAGGGGCATACAGTACGATGGAAGCTTTGCCAGAGGTCTGTCGGTTGGAAATAGTCAGGATTTAGTACTCAATTCAAATTTCGATCTTCGACTTAATGGGTCGTTGGGTGATGGTATTGAAGTTTTAGCTGCATTATCTGATAATAGCATACCCCTTCAACCAGAAGGAAATACCCAGCAGTTGCAGGAGTTTGATAAGATCTTCATTCAGTTGAAGAAGGGCGGAAATACCTTAACCGGTGGCGATTTTGAGTTAAGCCGACCCCAGAGTTACTTCACTAATTATTTTAAGAAAACACAGGGAGTCCGAGTCGTTAATCAGTCTCAGATAGGGCCGGATCGAGTGTTGACTACTGCAGCCAGCGCCGGTGGGTCAAGAGGAAAATTCGCCCGGATTCAGGTGAGCACCCAAGAAGGAAATCAGGGACCATATCGCTTGCAAGGTAGTTCCGGAGAACGGTTTATAATCATTCTTGCCGGCACCGAAAAAATATATCTCGATGGTGTACTTTTGGTGAGGGGACTCGAACGCGATTACATCATTGATTATAATTCTGGGGAATTAACGTTTACGGCAAACCGGATTATTACAAAAGATACACGGATTATTGCTGAGTATGAATATTCTGATCAGAACTACAATCGATCCATATATACCTTTGAAACCGATTACCGCACCCGGAAATTTGACTTTCATTTTAATGCCTATAGCGAACAAGATGGAAAGCTCTCTTCAGGAATTACCGATCTATCTACAGAAGACAAACGATTTTTAGCCGAACTCGGGGATCAAACTGACGAGGTTCTTGCCTCCAGTATCCGATTACGACCTGAGGGTTATGATCCCAATATCGTCATGTATAAACTGATTGATAGTTTGGGATACCCGGATATCCTTGTCCGAAGTACGAATCCTGACAGTGCCCTATATACGGCCCGGTTCACTTTGGTGGGTGATGGGAAGGGAGATTATATACGAATTGCCTCAGAGTCGAATGGTGAAGTTTATGCCTGGGTAGCTCCGGGCGACAATGGATTGTCTACCGGCAACTATGCTCCTGTAGCTCAATTAGTAGCACCACAGCAACGGCAAATGTTTGCTGCGGGCACTCGATTTGATCTTGGAGCCAATGGCGACTTTAGTAGTGAAGTGGCACTGAGTAAGATAGATCTTAATCGTTTTTCATCGAAAGATGCACAGGATGATTATGGCTACGCTATCTCCAACAGCTTACAAAAGACTTTTTATCTCAGTAGTGATAGCATCGATCATGCATGGCAGATCTCTACCAACCTCAAACATGAGATGCTGAGCAAGACTTTTCAGCCACTGAATCCCTATCGCCCGGCAGAATTTGTCCGCGACTGGAATCTCAACGGATTAGATGCTCAACAAGAGCATCTGGTAGATGGTACTGTTCAACTACAAAAGCCGGAGAAATTTGATCTGCAATATGCATACGGGGGTCTCTTTAGAAAGTCCATTTACCAGGGTAATAAGCATGTACTGAATGCACTCTATAAGCATAAAGGCTTCAGAATTTCTGCTACTGGCGATTGGCTCAAATCGACGGTAGGAAATGAATCCAGCTTATTTACCCGGCCCAAATTTGATCTATCGCAGGCACTCGATAAAGAGCACCACTGGCAAATAGGAGTTTATTTCGAACAAGAAAAAAATGCCCGTCGATCTATGCTTGCAGACACTTTGACAGCAGCTAGTTTTTACTATGACCTGAGGAGAATTTATTTACGGAGAGCAAATGATGAAAATCTTAATGTGGAAATGAGTTACCAGAAAAGATTTGACTACTTCGCATCCGGCGAAGATTTTGCGGTGGGCACGGAAGCTGATGATTTTAGTGTGCGGGGCAGATGGGCCCGGAAAACCAGCTCGATCCTGGATGCTACCTTAACCTTGCGAAACCTGGATATCAAAAGGATCAACCCCCAGGTATCCGAAGGTGGTTTGAATTACGTTGGGAAGATTAATCATCAATTTAATCTATTTGAAGGAGCGATCCGCACTACAACAGCCTACGAAATTGGATCTGGTCAGGAGCCAAAACGTACGTATCAATATTTAAAAGTGGATCCGGGTCAGGGGGTCTATACCTTTTTGGATCAGAACGGTGATGGAATA
>JAGQWV010000907.1 GCA_020437045.1 Saprospiraceae bacterium
TATTATGTATGACATGAATTATCGATATAATTTGGAAATCCGCAAAGCCTTTGATCACATCTTAGCTGGCTATGGAGGAAATAAGGATTCTGAAGACTGGCAGAATTTTATGATTTATGTGAAACGGGTTTGGTTTTCCAGTGGTATTCATCATCATTATAGCATGCAAAAATTTACTCCGGGATTTACCCGTGATTATCTCAATATTCTACTAAGCGAAACGAAAACAACCCTATCGGATGAGGCGATGCAAGCCATATTTGATCCGGATAAAGATCCCAAAAAAGTCAATCTGGATCCAAATAAAGACTTATTGTTGGCTTCGGCCGTCAATTTTTACGCACCTGACATTTCTCAACAAGAGGCCGAATCTTACTATAGTAGTATGGCCAAAGAAGACGGTCCCCAGCCTCTGTCACATGGCCTCAACAGCCGTCTTGTTAAGGACGCTAATGGATCATTAACAGAAGAAATCTATCATTCAGGAGGATTATATGGGAAAGCCATTGATCAAATTATATACTGGTTAGAAAAAGCGAAATCAGTGGCAGAAAATGAAGAACAAGGTCATGCTCTCCAACTATTGATCGAATATTACCGCACTGGAGACCTGAAAAAATGGGATGAATATAATATTGCCTGGGTACAGGCTACTGATGGGGACATTGATTATATCCAGGGTTTTGTCGAAGTTTACAATGATCCGATGGGCTACAAAGGTTCGTATGAAAGCATTGTGCAGATAAAAGACTTTGCGGCATCAGAAAGGATGAAAGTTTTGTCCGATAATGCTCAGTGGTTTGAAGATCATTCAACGATTCTTGATACCCACAAGAAAAAAAGTGTAGTTGGAATCACTTATAAAGTCGTGAATGTAGCCGGAGAGAGCGGAGATGCATCACCATCCACACCCATAGGAGTCAATCTCCCTAATGCCAATTGGATCCGAGCAGATTATGGATCCAAATCGGTCAGTCTTGGCAATATAATCGATGCTTACGACCAGGCTAGTGGTCCAGGATTATTGAATGAATTTGCTGCTGATCAGGAAGAAATAGATCGTGCCGCAGCATATGGTGGAATAGCTGACAAATTAAGTACCGCACTCCACGAAGTGATTGGACATGCCTCCGGTCAGCTGGAACCCGGGGTAGGAACGCCAAAAGAGACTTTAAAAAACTACAGCTCTACCCTGGAAGAAGCTCGAGCTGATATTGTTGCCTTATATTTTATCATGGATCCTATGATGATCGAAATGGGACTCATGGATACCATTGATGTGGCCAAAGCAGAGTACGAAAGTTACCTTAGAAACGGGCTAATGCTTCAATTGAGAAGGATTGAAGCTGGAAAAAACATTGAACAGGCCCATATGAGAAACCGTCAAATGGTTTCAAACTGGGTTTACGAAAAAGGAAAGGCTGAGAATGTGGTTGAAATGGTGAAAAAAGATGGCAAAACCTATGTAAAAATCAATGATTACAACAAATTGAGAGCCCTTTTTGGTGAGTTATTAAAAGAAGTACAAAGAATTAAATCTCAAGGTGATTACGAAGCAGGTAAAAACCTGATTGAAACATATGGAGTAAAGGTAGATCAGGCCATTCATCAGGAGGTACTGTCTCGTTCTGAGAAGTTAAATATTCCTCCATACGGTGGATTTATCAATCCCAGATATGTGGCAGAGAAGGATGCAAATGGTGAAATCATCGATATCAAAATCGAATAC
>JAGQWV010000908.1 GCA_020437045.1 Saprospiraceae bacterium
ACACTCGCTCGAAGATCTACTAGTGCAGCATTTCCACAATGACTAATACTATTGTTGGCTTCTTTTTCGCCATCTCATCATCGAAAGCCGTATGTGACAAGGGCCATACGCGGTTTCGCTTCTACTGAAGCTGTCGTTCAGTATCAGGATTCGATCTGACAAAAAATTACCTCGACACTAATATCGGTAACTTCAGCAATGCTGCACTAGTGGACTGTCTTATCGACATTCCAGATTACCAGATAATTTTCGGTGAGGGTTGATTCAGGAATGTAGTGATTTTCTTCCCTTGAAATTCAAGGAACGGAAATTACTTCCAGTTCCGGAATGGAGTGTCTATTTTTACGGCCATGACAAAAATCGGTACCGATATTTCTTTAGCGGTCCACCTTTTGAAAGAAGGCCTGATCATCGCCATACCGACTGAAACGGTATACGGATTAGCCGGTAATGCATTGAATGAAGATGCGGTTACCAACATTTTTACGATTAAAAATCGTCCATTCTTTGATCCGCTGATTGTACATACCGATCAATTAAGTAAACTCAGTCCTCTCATTGGCACCATACCCGAACCATTGCAAATGCTCGCCCGTCACTTTATGCCCGGACCATTGACCATATTGGTGGAGAAGACCGAACAAATGTCCGATCTGGTAACTTCCGGTTCCCGGAAAGTAGCTATTCGCATTCCCAATCATCCATTGACTTTGGCACTACTCAGCCGGTTGGATTTTCCCCTGGCGGCTCCAAGTGCCAATCCATTCGGTTACGTCAGTCCAACCACCGCTCAGCATGTTGCTGACCAATTGGGGGATAAAGTATCTTATATTTTGGATGGAGGGTCATGTCAGATTGGTTTGGAAAGTACGATCGTTGACTACCGGGAAAATCAGATAGTGGTGTTGAGGAAGGGTGGTATTCCCATCGAAGAAATCGAAGCCCTGGTCGGTCCGGTTCAGGTGTACGAACAGTCATCCAGCCGGCCTTCCGCTCCCGGGATGCTGGATCAACATTACGCTCCTTCCACCCCTTTGACCCTGCAACCCCTAGAGGAGGTTTTGCAAAAATTTAAAAAAGAAAAAATCGGATACCTGGCATTTGACAAACTCCACCCTGACCTACCCAACGACCATCAGAAGGTACTGAGCCCCAGTGGCAATTTATCAGAAGCAGCACATCATTTCTTCCGTTACCTTCGGGAATTTGACAAAATGGATCTGGAAATTATCGCGGCAACCCTGGTACCAGACCGTGACCTGGGAAGGGCCATCAACGATAAATTAAAAAGAGGTGCAATAAAAAATTAAATTAAATGTCTGGAAAAAATTAATCAAGAATTAAAAGAACATGAGGACGGATGGTAAAAACTTAAAGGAGATAAAATACTGCAAAAACATTTGTCTTTATATCTCCATCATTTTATTAAATAGCTTTTTCACTCATTTAAATGCACAACGATTATCCCGGGATCTTAATGTGGATATCCTCATCAATCAGGCTGGATATGTACCGACTGCCAGTAAAATTTGCTTACTTCCGGATTCTCCGGAACGCGAATTCCGGGTGATTGAGACGAACACCGGCAAAGCAAGTTTTGCCGGAATCATGCAAGCTACAGCCGGCGATATGGGTAATTTTGCGAAAGGTGACTTCAGCGGATTAAACACGCCTGGCACCTATTATATTCTTGCCGATACCTTCAGATCCTATCCTTTTGAAATTTCTGCCTCGATATATGATCCGGCAAAATCATTAATCGTACACTACTTTTCGAAACAACGTTGTGGAGCAAGTACTTCCGGATATCTTACGCCATGTCACATCGATGACGGTATCCGGATGGACAACGGAAAGCATCAACAAGTATCCGGAGGATGGCATGACGCCAGCGATCTGCGAAAATGGGTGGGAGCCACCATTTATGGAATGATTGGGCTGAGCAGGGCTTATGCAGATGGAAGACCGGACCGGGATTTGAGAAATAGAATAATCGACGAACTACAATGGGGCAACCGGTATTTTCTGGCCATGCAAGAACCGGAGGGATATATCATGAGTTATATCGGTGGTGATGTACAGAAGCACTCAGACAGTAATCGCTGGACGGATAATTTGCCCGGCACTTCGGAAGGAACATTGCAGATGGCTAAACCTAATGCCGGGCAATCCAGAAATGATATGTTGATATGGGGTAATCAGGATGACCGGATCATCAGAACAGATCCACTGGATCTCACCGGCCAATTTAACTTTGTCATTGCCGAAGCCCGGATGGCACAAATAATGAGAAAATCAGACCGGGCATATGCCGGGAAATGTCGTGATGCCGCCCGGAAATGTTTTGATTGGTGTATCCAGCAAAATGACAGCAGCCGGACAGGAGTGATTTCCTTTTCTATTCAAGCAGCTATCGAACTCTACCGGGCTACCGGAGATAAAACATTTCGCCGGTATGCCGTCAGGCAAGTCAATAATCTGAAAAACTTACAGTCAAAAAAACAATCAGAAAAGCCTTTTGGTTTTTTTACGGAGACCAGTGCAGGTGAGCCTCACAAAAATATATGGAACGGATCTATGGAACTTATTTCCGTATGTGAAATGATTCATACCTTTCCTAAACATAATGATACCGATGCATGGAAAGAAATGATCCGTGACTTCTGTCAAGGATACATTGAGCCTATTAGTAAGAGAAATGCATTTGGCATTGTACCCTTTGGCCTTTTTGCGGATAGTGATCCAGGTGGCAATCGAAAGATCGGAAGGTACTGGTATCGCTACTTTATGGCTCCCAATCCCGAATGGTGGGTGGGTATAAATGCCAACCTCGCTTCATCGGGTGTGGGGCTGTTTATGGCATCTGAAATTCTTAACGATCCACCTCTAAAAGCATTGGCCCAACGGCAGCTGGACTGGATACTGGGAAACAATCCTTTCAATAGTTCTACGCTAATCGGCATCGGACACAACCATCCAAAACACTTCCCGGGAAGCACCTTTCAACCACAAACACCCGTGATAGAGGGTGCCGTCATGAACGGTCTCGGTGGTGATGAATTAGATGAACCGGTGATTGGTGACGGTAACTGGCAAATATCGGAATATTGGACACCCATGGTAGCCTATACCCTCTGGTTACTGGCAGAAATGAGTAGCAGCTAAAGGTGATTTAAAAATCATATTCTACTCCATCCGGAAGCGGTTCGACATTTACTTTCATCCACGCTCCATTAATCTTGATCACGATCATGTGGCGGTCTTTATCATAAAATAATGTCCCATCGCCACCATTCTTCAGCTCGACAAAGTTTACGTGTTTCGCGTCAGCCTCATAGTTTTTTTCATCATCACCATCGGGTTTCTCCTTCAATAGATCCTCCTGACCTATATTGGCCAAAGTCAGGGCATTCGACAATTTGAGTGATCCATAGAAAATTGCCTGATCGCGCGAGAAAAGAAACGAATGTTGTCGCACATCGGAACCAATTCGGAACCAATTATAGGCAGGAGCCGAGTGATTATAAACCGTGCCGTAATAATATAACTCGGCGACCGGTTTTTCTAATTCAATATGTTTATTGACCAACATGGTAATTCTTGAACGATCATCCTGGGCAAATCCTTCAAAAACATGATATCCCCACCTTTTTTTGTTTTTCTCAAACTCATTTCCCCGTACCTGAATCATATAGGGAGTCGATAGGATGCCATCCACCATCGTATACATGGGGGTCACCTTGGGATCAAATCCAAAAGCATACCCTCGATCACTCCAACGATCCCAGTCAGGGTCAATATCAGATTTTAATGCCAATCGTTTTGAGGAACTTGCATCATGGCCGGCCTGCAATTGAATATACTTAGTGAGGAGCATCATCGAATCTTTTGTAGTCTGGGTCATTCCCTGGACTGATACACTAGCAAGTAAGATTAAAATTCTAAATCGTAACATCCGCTTTAATTTTT
>JAGQWV010000909.1 GCA_020437045.1 Saprospiraceae bacterium
CTACTGATGTATCCACTTCAAAAGTGTTTTCGATGGGCACTCCCATGATGACATTGAGATCTCGCTTGGCATTGGCGAGTGATTGTTTGATATTGATGAGATTGATGCTGTCTCTTTGTACATCCACTTCCGCATTGAGGATATCCAACCGTACACCTTGTCCATATTCATATTGATATTGTACCCTTTCCAATCGCCTGTTGGACACTGCAAGTGTCTGATCCAGTACGGCGATCGTTGAGGTGAGACGGGCTACTTCATAATATCGGGATATCAGCTGAAGTACATTAAGTTCAATGGTTTGCCTCAGTTGCAGGTTTGAAAAATTCAGAATTTCTCTCAATTGTTCTAATGTAGTATTTCTAGTTTGGTCGTAGAGGGTATATGCTCCGGACACATTAGCACTTCCATTGAAGGATAGCGCATTGGATACCACATTTTCATTGCCATTGCCAAATTTTTGAGTTGAACTTCCCACATTACCGGAGGTCCCGGCTGTTGCATTGACTGTAGGATTATAGCCTACTGCTGTTTTTGTGGCATTATTGGTTGCCAAACTGATATTTTGTTGGGCGATTTTAATTCCGAAATTGTTTTCCAGTGTATGGCCAATAGCATCTTCCGGTGTAAGTATATCCTGAGCTAACAGCATTTTGCCCGCGGTTATAAATAGGATAAGAAGGGTAGATTTAAACTGTGTGTTTATCATCTTATAACGTTTTCTCAAAAAAAAATTGGATGATCTAAATAGAATAATATCACGTCTGAGCATCAGCCATTTCTTCTTTATCAGCTTCCAACTCGATAATTGCATTTTCAATTTCTTCCCGGTTGGGTCTCACTCCGGTAAATAGCCATTTCCTGGTGACCCGGTAACTGTTATTTATATACAACAACAGTGGTAGCATGTACAAAGTGAGCAGCGTTGCCACGGCAATACCATAAGCAATGGAGATCGCCATAGGAATTAGAAATTGTGCCTGCCGGCTTGTTTCAAAAATTAATGGAGCCAATCCCGCAATGGTTGTCATGGAAGTAAGAAAAATGGCCCTAAATCTTGATCTTCCTGCCTGGTACAATGCGTCCTCAAATTTCAAACCTTCTTTGAGATAGGAATTAAATTTTTCAATAAGAACCAACCCATCATTTACCATGATTCCGATCAGGGCAATGATCCCCAACCAGGACAACATGTTTATGGGAAATCCATGTACCCAATGACCAAAAGCCACACCAATTAAGCTAAATGGTACCATGATAAATAGCATCAGTGGCTGGCTATAACTTCTGAAGGTAAAGGCGATCAATGCAAAAATGGCAAATAGTATCGCAGGCAATACAAAGCGTACAGAACTGGTCAATTTGCCGGCTTCACGATTTTGCCCCTCATAGAGTGGTGTGACTGTCGGATAACGTGCTAAAATTCCCGGCATGACATTTTCCCGGATGCCGGCCAGCATATCCGTGGCACTTTCATTCCTGTTCTTCATATTTGCTTCGACCCGGATCTCTCTTTTTCCATCCAGGTGATTGATAGCCACATCTCCTCTTTCTATATCATAGTAGGCGATTTCCGAGAGTGGAACCCGATCCTGAGTGGGGGTGACAATCCACATGTCATCAAGATTTTTCAACGAAGAACGCGTTCCCCGGTCGTACCGGACCCATACTCTGATTTCATCTCGCCCTCGTTGAAATCGTTGCACAGGGGCCCCAAAAAAACCACTCCTCACCTGAGACATAATATCACTATGTGTGAGACCTAGCAAATGGGCATTGTCTTTAAGTTTAATTTCTACCTCCTTGATACCCTCTGGATCATTATCAGAAATATCTTTCAATTGAGGCATTGCCGAAAGCTTCTGTACCAGCATTTCTTTGGCTCCCTTCAAGTCACTGATATTATTTCCGGTAAGGGAAACGGACACCGGCTTTCCTCCGAAGTTGGATCCGGACCCATATTCAATACTTTCTATACCGTATATCGGCCCCACTTTTTCTTCAATCGAATTGGCGATATCGTCCGAAGGAAAGTCTCGTTCTTCTCCGGGTAACAGGTTAATTTCCAATGTAGCGGTTGAAGTACCCGGTCCGATACGTCGAATGGTGTTCTCCACTACTTGTTTATTCCCATGTTGTCTGGCCGTAAATTCATCATTTACCTCCCAGGTTGCCGCTTCAATTTCACTAATGATCGAATCGGTAATGACCTCACTGGTACCTTGAGGCATATTTAAGGTAATTTGCACCCGGTCACTGGCGATCGAAGGGAAAAAAGTGACTCGCACCAGGCCACCGGCAATAGCACCTATACCAATGATCATCAATGCAACAGGTATAGAAAAAGCTAAAAACTTATTAGCCATAAAAAATCGCATGGATGGGGCGTAAAGACGGTCTCTCAAAAAATCCATAAACCAGTCACCAAAGCGATTTATCAGAAAACGTTTGCCCCCTTTTTTCATCGCATTTGAATGGGCAATATGGGCAGGAAGGATAATTAATGCCTCTAAAAGAGATACCGATAAAGTGATAATGACCACAGTAGATACCTGGGAGAAAAAGTCTCCTATTCTACCTTACAGAAAGAAAAAAGTAGAGAAGGCAACTACCGTCGTTAAAATAGCAGAGATAATGGGAGGGGTCACTTCCAATGTACCATCAATCGCTGCGCGTATCGGTGATTTTCCACTTTCATAATGTTGATAAATATTTTCCCCGATAACAATTCCATCATCAACCAGAATACCTACCACGATGATCATTCCAAAAAGAGATAGAACATTGATGGTAATCAGATTTGGTGCAAATATGAAAAGGCCAAAGAAGGAAAATGGTATACCGGCAGCTACCCAAAACGCTAAACTTGGGCGTAGAAAAATAGATAATAAAATAAGTACCAACAATATACCGATACCTCCATTTTCCATCAATAACTGTGTGCGTTGCTTTAATACGACAGAAGCATCGCGGGTCACGTTTAATTTCACATGATCGTGCTGCTGATTAAATTTATTGATATATGCTATTGCCTGATCAGCATTGTCGATCAGGTCTTCGTTGTTCGTGGTTTCAACCCGCACTTGAATGGCCGGGTTTCCATTGTAATAAAGACGATCCGGATTTTCTGACCAACGATCCCTGACCGTAGCAACATCTTTTAAAAAGATCTGTTGACCATTTGGCAATGCTCTGACAACGATATTATCAAGTTCATCACCATAGTAAGCACGGTTATTAGCCCGGATCAGATATTCTTCGGTTTCTGTTTTAATATTACCACCCGTAGTCAGAATATTGGCGTTCGCAACGGCCCTCGCTACTTCGTTAAACGTCAGACTATATGCTCTGAGATCTTTTTCTCGAACAGCGATTTCTATTTCTTCCTGAGGAAAACCCGTCACATCTACCTGAGAGATACCAGGAATTGCCCGGAGATCTGTCTCGACGTCTCTCGATATTTGTTTTAATGTACGAAGGTCGACGGCCGGACCACTGATGGTAAAACTTATGGCTTCGTTTCTCATTTCCATTTTGGAAATCACAGGAGGTTCCATGCCGACGGGAAAAGTCGGTACCCGATCTACTGCATTTTTTACATCTTGAAGAACAATATCAATATCATAATCCTCCAATGTTTCCACCGTTATTACAGCTGTGTTCTCCGATGATTTTGATGTGACGCGATCTATTCCTACCAGACCCCTTAAATTGTCTTCGATTTTTAGCACAACTCCTTCCTCCATCTCTTCCGGCGAAGCACCCGGATAGGCCACGACAATCGTAATAATATTGGATTCATTTAAGGGAAAAAATGACGATTTGGTTGACATCACTCCCGCGATACCGAAGAGCAGGACTGCGATCATGATTACATTGACCGCCACTGGATATTTAATAAAATAGGCTACTAGTTTTCTCATGATCTTTAATTGGTTTCGGCGATATCTTCAAGAACCTGAACTGTCATTCCGGCAGTGGCACCAGGTACCGGCCTGGCCAGAATTCGCATTCCATCTTCCAATCCCTTAACGACCACAGAGCGATCTTTAAAATATATTGGTTCGATGGTAGTGAGCA
>JAGQWV010000910.1 GCA_020437045.1 Saprospiraceae bacterium
TTGGCGGTCCTCATGCTGAGGTCAATGCCATCCGATCTGCATCACAAGATCTGTCATCAGCAGAAATATATGTTTCGCTGGAACCTTGCTCTCATCATGGTAAGACACCGCCCTGTGCAGATTTGATTATTGATGAAAAACTCTCGGGATGTAAAATTAGCCAGATTGATCCTAACCGAAAAGTCAGTGGCCAAGGTATTCAGAAATTGAAGGAGGCAGGAATTGAAACAATGGTCGGTTTGGAAGATGAAGCCGGGGCGGATCTGCTTCGTCCCTTCAAGATTCAACAACGCTATCACCGGCCCTATATCATTCTTAAATGGGCTCAATCTTGCGATGGTTATTTAGGACTGGAAGGCCACAGAACAAAAATTAGTCATCCACTAACCGACCGTCTCGTGCATAAATGGAGATCGGAAGTCGATGCAATCATGGTTGGTAGTAACACGGTACAAATCGATAATCCGCATTTGGGGAACAGGCTTTTTTGGGGAAATAAGCCAATCAGAGTGGTTTTGGATCGGAAGATGAAGCTATCAGACAATGCCACAATTTTCCAAGAAGGCATACAGACCTTATATTTCTCCACTGCATCGCGTTCATTTTCTGGTGAATCCACAAAATCCATAGTGCTGGAAAGTCAGGAGAACTTAAAGGAACTAACCCAGGCACTATTTAAGCATTCCGTAGGTACACTGATGGTCGAAGGTGGTGCCATACTATTGCATCACTTCCTATCTGAGAACTTATGGGATGAAATTCGGATCATTAATAGCCCTAAAATTCTCGGCAGGGGCATAAAAGCTCCGTTGATCGGGCATCGCGAATGCAAAAACTTTCAGCTTGCAGAAGACAGGATAAACTTATGGTATCAATAGCACTCTATTGTGTTAAAATTCTTTTAAAAGAAGCCTTGAGAGACATTACCTCTTTGTCTATGATGTTACATTGTCGTTACTTAGTAGGTGGAAATTTCGTAAACAGAAGTTAGAATTATGAAATTCTTGATGAAGGGTGTTGTCGTTTCCAGTTTCCTGACCTTGATGTTGACCTGTACATTATTCGGGCAGCAGATTAAATGGATGACGTTCGATGAAGCGATTGCTGCCCATCAGAAGATTAAGAAGAAGATTATCGTGGACATCTACACAGATTGGTGTACTTGGTGTCAAAAAATGGATCAATCAACCTTCCAGAACCCTTTCATAGCTAATTACATAAATGATCATTATTACCCGGTAAAATTCAACGCAGAGCAACAGGATAAAGTCAGTTTTAATGACAAGGAGTACTATTATGTGAAAAAGGGAAATCGTGGTTACCATGAACTAGCTGCCGAATTATCTCTGGGTCGATTAAGTTATCCTACGATTGTCTTTCTTGATGAAGACCTACAAGTGATTCAAGCCTTGCGTGGCTTTCAGTCAACTCTTCGCTTTGAGCAAATTATGACATACTTTGCTCAGGATTTTCATAAAACCACACCCTGGTCAAAATTTAGCGAAAATTATCAAACCTTCATCAGCCATAACTAGTAGACAAACCCACAAATTCTTATGACAAATTCTGGTGACTTTTTGCACCAATCTTCGTCGTAAATACTCATTATAGCTCCGGCTATCACTGCGTTTTACTCCTTGCCT
>JAGQWV010000911.1:0-1429 GCA_020437045.1 Saprospiraceae bacterium
TATTGGGATCAAATGGAGGAAAGGTAATTTCGTAATTATCGCAAAACCAAAATAAAATACTCAGTAAAACCACCAGCATAAGAATTAACTTTGAATTATGTCCCATCAAATGAATTTCAATGAGCCGAAATTTCGTCTAAATACCTGGTTGGAATGTCAATCCCTAAGAGAATTGACAAGATTTTAGGTATGCTCCTTTTGCTTTTCGACAAATGCTGAAGGACTGAGTCCAATGAATTTCCGGAAAGCTTTGTAGAATGAAGCCCGGTTATTAAATCCGGATTCATAGGCGATTTGTGTGATAGTATGACCTTCTTCTTGTCTCTCCAGCAGGAGCTCTTTTGCCTTCTCTACTCTATAGCGGTTCACAAAATCAAAAAAAGAAAGATTAAAATGCTCATTGATCACCTGTGAGGCATGATTACGTGATAAGTCCAAAGCTTCGGCAATATCATCCAGCCGAAGATTACTATTCAAATAGGGTTCATCCTTGTCCATAATCTCGATCAGGCGGTCTCTCATGATCTTAGATAAAGATGAAGTCAGGCCTGTTTTACGATATTTAACAAAAGGAATTACCTGTCTAATCGATCTACCGGCAAACACTTCCGGTTGGACAAATCCGAAAAAACTAAGAATCGAAATAAAAGCTACAATCAGAATGTCTATGAAATAATCATAGCTGGGATCCATCAACTCAAATCTAACGAGGAAAATGTACGAGGCAAAAGCAATGACAAAACCGAAATAAGAACCAACAAAACATTTAAGCCATCGATTTTCGCGAAAGCCTAACTCTTCCTTCTTCCAAAAACTGAAATAAGTTAAAAAACCATAACCAAACATAAATGCAATTACGATCCATATAGCGTAGGAGGGAAAAATGGCATAATCAAAGGTTCGGCCATTGATTACCACATCTAATTTCTCTTCTACTTTTAACCGGTAAAAGGGAAACAACAACATCATTATCACCAGGGGAGGAAGGAGAAACAAGACATCCAATACGCTAAAGAGAGTACCGTTCACCACTCTTCGAACATAAATAAAGACCAGAGGACCATAGATCAACCACAAGGGAAAATGGGTGAGGTTCAGATGTACGAAGGTCAAACTTTCCAAAGCACCTGACCATCGCAAACAATTATTGATCATCTCGAAGGAGAAAAACAATGTATAAAGGCCAAGAATTACATTGGCCGGGTGATCACCTTGGCGTTTAATGAAAAAAAGGATCGTCAGTACCACTCCAAGAAATGCAAAAAACAAAAACAAAATGATAACACCACTCATAAAAAAAACTTTCGAAGTCTCAAAGATAATGATGCCCACCGGAGCAGATGTCTCTTTCTATAGGCATTAGTGCAGCATTTCCGTTGTACCTGACATTAGTGACGAGAAATTTTTTGTCAGATCGAATCCTGATGCT
>JAGQWV010000911.1:1496-5558 GCA_020437045.1 Saprospiraceae bacterium
ATGAGATGGCGAAAAAGAAGCCGACGATAGTTAGTTATAGTGGAAATGTTGCACTAAATCTAAATACACATCTCATTCTACGTTTGTACTTGATTAATTGGCAGATAGACCATCAAAAGGCGAGATTCACAAAAGTCTTGATATCTTTAAAAAAATTCATGCAGCATTGGACTTCATTTCCCTTTTAGTTAGCCTGGTGTTTCTACCATTCTCAGCAGGAAGATCAGGACCTCTCGAATACCAAAGAGACAAACCCAATATCGTGTACATTATTGCGGATGATGTCGGATGGAGTGACCTGGGTTGCTACGGTAATGAGGTAGTACACACACCCCATATTGACCAGGTTGCGAAGGAAGGTCTGCGTTTCGAAAATGCCTTTCTCACGGCCAGCAGTTGTAGTCCAAGTCGTTGCAGTATCATCACCGGTCGCTATCCGCACGGCAATGGTGCAGCAGAATTACACAGTCCTTTGCCGGAAAGCCAGATTCCATTTCCTCTTTTGTTGAAAAATGCCGGTTACTACACCGTACAGGCGGGCAAGTCTCATTTTGGCGATCCGGCCTTAAGATGTTTTGACAACGCATACCAAATGAAAGATGCGGGAGTAGGCGGAGAAGAACGATGGGTGCAATGTTTGCAGGAGAGACCGAGAGACAAACCCTTTTTCGCCTGGTTTGCGGCAACCGATGCACACCGTGACTGGCAATTCAACGACAAAGGAATCACCCCAAACCTCAATGCCATTAGAGTGCCACCCTACCTGGTCGATTGCCCCGAAACCCGCCAGGATCTGGCTGCCTATTATCACGAAATCAGTCGGTGGGATTATTATGTGGGGGCTGTTCTCGAGGAATTAGAGCGACAGGATATGACAAACAACACCATTGTTATCATCATGTCTGACAATGGAATGCCCTTTCCCCGGGCCAAGACCCGGGTGTATGATAGCGGAATGCAAACACCACTGATCGTCCGATGGCCCGGGAATATCAAACCTGGTTCTGTCTCAAGCGGTTTGGTCAGTGCTGTAGATATTGCCCCCACCATCATTGACGTCGCTGGACTTGAAATGCCGGAATATTTCCAGGGACGAAGTTTTAAGAAGCTTTTTGCAGATCCTAACCAACGCTTCCGACGTTTTGTCTATGCTGAACATAACTGGCACGACTACGAGGCGCATGAGCGAATGATACGTTCAGAAAATTTCCTCTATGTCCGGAATAACCGGCCGGAACTCGCTAACGGAGGACCGGCAGATTCAAAGCGGAGTCCATCACAGGAAGCATTAGATTCTGTAAGATTAGTGGGTAAGCTTACACCTGCCCAGATGGATATATTCATGGCCCCAAGAGCGCATGAAGAATTTTTTGCAGTCAGCAGAGATCCGGATCAATTGTTAAATCTTGCGTCAGCAGAGTTTTATCTTGATTCACTACGATATTACCGGCAACAGCTGGACCTTTGGATAGATGAAACGGGAGATAACATCCCAGAACATCTTACCCCCGATGGCTTTGATCGACAAACGGGTAAATTACTTCCCAATATTCCGGCCTTCAACAGAATGCCACGCGGTGAAATGCCGGGAATTAAGAGCGGTGCCTTATCTTTAAATGCAAAACCTGGATTTTATCAATGAATCGAATAATTGCAGTTGCCTTTCTATTTCTAAGTTTGTCAGCGTGTTTTCCCAAAAAGCAATCAATGGGTGAAAGTAAAAATGCTTCTGCTGTTCAAAAGGATACAATGATTTCGGCAAATCTCTATAGTGATCCGAAAAGGTATGCCGAGATACAATCCAATTTTCGAGAAAATAATCCAGGATATAATCTAGAGTTTTTTTTGCAAACAAACCATATAGAACCTGCTCAACAACCGCGTATTGTCTTTGTGCAAAAAGGAGGAGGAACGGCAAGCATTCAGGAGTCTGAACATTCAAAAATTTCCGTTGGCGACATCATTTTACTGGATCCTGAAAATCAACTGAAGGTGGACAGTCTGGTGGATCTATTGGTTTTTACCACGCCATCGGCTCCCCCAGACAGTATTCCCCGTTTTGTTAGACCTGATTGGGATATGAATATTACCGATATACCAGGAGGATGCGCTACGGAGAACAATGCTTATCGGCGGATCTTATTAACTTGGCTGGGGCATGTTGGAAAATATCTCTATCAATCGCTGAATGCTCACCGGGTACGGATCACAGATTCCTTTACTCATTATCATCCCAAAAATCATGGTTTCGACGAATTTTATCTGGTTCAGATGGTACAACCCGGTGCGGCGATCATCACGGGTAACAGACATGATCTAATTGAAAATCCGGACTTAATCGATGAAGCCGTGGCAAAAAATCTATTACAGAAAACCGAGTTAAAAGTTGGCGATCTGGTTTATCTGCCACGAGGTGTGGTACATCGGGGTGTAGGAGGTGTCTTAGCGCAAGTGATCACTATACCCGGCTTTATTCCCGGTGCTGAAATTGGTGTTGATCATCACCTGAAGAACATTAATCAACAATTTAATTTAACCGGCAAAGACTCCTTGCCTTACTATGCATTAGGTGGAGATACTATTCTCATCAAATAATTAATCCCATAATATCACTGCTGGAATGATTGCAAATTTAATTTAATTTTCAGTGCAGCACGACGTTGAACTCCGGAATATCATTTACTATTAAATACCGTGCTACAAGGGTAGATCAATTGACGGAAAATGATCAATTATTTTATTTTTAAGAAATGACTTTATTTTCCTTGTCTTGACAATCGACAATTAATTTCTTACCGGATTTTAAATCCTTCTGATGCTGGTAATAGTCACGGAAAAAATCCGGGATGACCAAATCAGCATAGCGATCATTTGTACTATATAAAATACAAATTCCTATTTTATTTTTACGATCGATAGCAATATCACTATGGTAGCCGTTTACCGAACCGCTGTGGAATACAAGCGAATGATCCGGCCAGTTCACAACTCTCCAGCCTATGCCGTAGTAGTTCGATTTTACACCACCCCAGCCATAAAAGGAGTGTTGCTGTGGGTTTTTGACCAAAGGTGAAAAAATAAAATCCAGGCTTGACTGCTTAACCATATCCTGTCGATTTCCCAGTAATACTCTTAGCCAGTTGGCCATGTCTGAAATAGATGCATTCACACCGCCGGCAGAAACTGCATTATAATATTTCTTATTTAACCGGGTGGAGACACAGCGGTGCCGTCGATCGAAAACATGTGGAAGTGCCACATTGTCTGATTTTTTTATGGACTTATAATCCATCGAAGCCTGCTCCATGCGGGCCGGTTTAAATATTTTTTCGCGCAGCCACTCATTATACTCTTTTCCCGTTTTTCGCTTGATTATTTCTTCTATAAAAGAAAATGCCGTATTCTGATATGCGTAATATTCCCCTTCTTTTCCATAGACATTTAATTTAGAAAATGAAGGAATAATTCGCTCAAATTTCAGACCCCGCTCGGTGAGATCGGTATAGGCATGACGTTGAATTCCGGTAGAATGAGAGAGCAGATGCTGGATGGTAATTCGGTTAGCCTGGGCATGATCTTTAAGATCAAATTCAGGAAGAATATCTTTTACTTTATCGTCCCAATTTAAATATCCATCCTCCACCAATTGACTTGTAAGTAGTCCGGCAAATCCTTTAGAAAGACTACCAACCCGAAATAAAGTTTCTGTATCTACCAAGTCATTATGTCCGTTTTTTTGAACACCAAATCCTTTCAAATAAAGTACTTGGTCATTTTTCACAATCGCTACCGCAGCTCCCGGACAACCGGAGATCTTCAATTTCCTTTGAAAATCTTCTTCAAATTGGGCAATGAATTCCCAATCATCGGCAGAGGTAGTAGCCTCGCTGACGTCAGCAAGGGCACTATCAATAATATTTGTATTATTTAAAATGCTGAATACCGGAAATAATACCAGAAACAGCAAACTACTCATCTTTCTCATATGAAAAAGAATTCGAATGTGTTATTAAGTGCTTAAAATATAAAAATCAGGACAATTTTAAGGTAGATAAATAAACC
>JAGQWV010000912.1 GCA_020437045.1 Saprospiraceae bacterium
ATTAAGTAGCCAGGAGAGTTGATTGGGGTGGATTTCAACCATATCTGCCAACAGTTTCAGACTCAGATCAGGATTGAGATAAGGTCTTTCGTCAGCCATAAAATCAAGTAATTTTTTGGAGAATTGTTTGGCGATCCCTACGTCCAGTAATGCTGTTTTATTTTTAGGTTGGAGATTGATTTGATTGACCTTTGGATATAATCGATCGTGAAATTCCGGATATCGTCGATGATCAAAAATATTTTTGGCCAGGGGATCGGAATAACTCAAGAGGAAAATAGAAGATTTAAATCTCAACACATTTTCCAGTAAATCAAAAGCCTGATCGAACAAACCAAGATTTACATAAGCCAGAAAAAGATAGGAGTGGGCTTGAAAAGCTATCGGATCCTGAGCACTGTTCTGCAATTTTGTTAGGTGGGGAGTGAATTTTTTTTCATCTTTTTGAAATATGTGAATCAGAGATTGGATACCCAGTAGTTCATCGGGATTCATTATGCTATTGGGGATCTCCTGTACGAAAGTATGCGCCTCTTGCAGACTATCCATCATGAGCAAACAGTAGCATTTTACCACTAAAGCCGGGATGTTTTTGGGATTGACGACGAGGCAATTCTCCAGTTGTTCCAGCGCTTTATTAAATTGATTATTTCGATAGAAAAAATATGCTTTATAGAAAAGTGTCTCCTGATTCAGAGGATCGATACCCAATGCAAGTTGTAAATGATTTCTGGCTTCTTCCATCATTCCACTCAGCATATACAAGAAAGATCGAAATTGCTGAGCTTCCGGATAACTCGGCTTTAAGGCCAGGGATTTTTCGGTATGATTCACCGCACCAGCGAAATCACAATCTGTGAAAAAAGCCATATTGGCCAGTTGATAATGCACTCCCGCATGATGAGGATTTAATGCATAAGCCTTCTGGGTATATGCCGCTGCTTTAGCCCAGGCACTCTCCATGGGCATAAATTGAGTCGTCGCCATAAATCCGTATGCATCTGCCAATCCAATGCAGGATTCAACATGATCAGGTGCCAGGGTAAGCACTTGTTCATAAAGCTGGATAGCTATTTCGATGTCTTCGGGATTCCATCGGTTAAAATAATACCGGGCTTTCAGAGCAAGGGAGTAGACATCCAGATTTTCCGTCTGAGGCTGAACCAGATGATCAGCGATCTCAAAATGACCAAATTGTTCACGGATTTTTTCTGCGATAAGCAGGCTAATTTCATCTTGGATGGCAAAAATATTTTCCAGCTTACGATCCCAGGTGTGCGACCAAAAGTGAAAGTCTTCCTGAGCTTGAATTAGTTGGGTACTGATCCGGACCATTTCATGCGCTATACGAACGCTGCCTTCGAGAATGATGTTAACCCCCAGCTGATCGGCTATTTCTTTGATCGGTATATTTTTTCCTTTGAAAAAAAAAGATGACCGTCGGGAGATGACTTTTAAATTTTCTATACCTGATAAACCGTTGATGATTTCTTCGGTGATACCATCGCTGAAATATTCATATTCGGTATTTGATCCGATATTTAAAAAAGGAAGGACAGCGATTGAGTTGGTTATGGACAAAGCGTGGAATTCTGAGATTTGAAATGTATTATTCGCGGGTAAGTTAAAGAAAAGATCAGGTATCGACATGCACTGCCACCGGTGAGTGATTCCATCCTCTTGCCAAAATATTACTTATCCTGCCTACGAGCATTTGCTTTCTTCAGGTACTCCTACAGATCACGAAGCCAGGTCAGCGTGCGTATAATTGCTTCACCATCAAAAGTAGTGGTTTCCAATTGTATAATCAATTGGTCATCCATGACTCTTAAGTCTCTATTGACACTCATGCCAATATTGCCTTGATGAATGGAGCCCAGCAGTGTATGCTTGACCTTGCCTG
>JAGQWV010000913.1 GCA_020437045.1 Saprospiraceae bacterium
TCAAAGTGGGCAAACACAAACCTGGGATTTTCCCAGTCGCGATCAGTGCATGAGTTGTCATAATGCAAGCGCGGGCTTCGTGTTGGGCGTAAAGACTCATCAGTTGAATGGGGAGATAAATTATCCCCATTTGGGCCGGAGCCGGAACCAATTGGAATATCTCAATGATATCGGTGTCTTTCATCGTGATATCGGGCGGGCAGATGAATTGGTGCGGGCTTATCCAGTTGAAGATATCTCCGCAGACCTGGATCTGCGCATCCGTTCTTACCTGGATGCTAACTGCGCCAACTGCCACCGCCCCGGCGGCGTACCGACCACCAGTCTGGACCTTCGCTTCAATGTACCGCTGGCGTTGCAAAACATCATCAATGTCCCTACCAATAGCCAGACTTCCGACCCTAACCGTATGATCGTGAAGCCTGGGTTTCACGAATCTTCTGAATTATGGGTAAGAGATGCCGGTCTCGGCGCCAACCGCATGCCGCCCGTCGGCCGCAATCTGGTGGACGAAAATTACATCGCTGCACTGACGGAATGGATCGGACAATTAATAGATGAGGACGGCCAGATCTCTGAGCTCCTGTTATTTCCCAATCCAAGCAAAGGCCAACTGAGTATACGCATTCCTGATGAATGGCCGGCTCCCTTCCGGATCACGGTACAAAATGCGTCCGGATTGATCGTGCGAAAGGAAACCTATGATTCGCGCATCATTTATCTGGACTTGCGGGAGCAGGTGGCGGGGATGTATTTTCTGGAGATTATTGCCGGGGAGGAACGATGGTTGAAGAAGGTGGTGATACAATGAATTTGTAGAACTAAGTTGAGACAAATCGCTTCAGGTATTGACTTGCCGTCATCACAGGTATTTTTGAACTTTTGAAATCTTTTAGATTTCTTGTTATTAATAAATCTACCTCATTTTCTAATCCTGTGTAATACTGCAATCCATCTTCAAAATCCTTAAATGAGTCATCACTAAGCGCTAATTCTATGATTTTGCTATTAAGAGCCAAAATTTCTACTAAAATTTTAAATTTGATCAAAACCGCTCTTGCTTCCTTAGCTGATTGCAGTCGAGACAAGACATAATTTGAATTTGCTATTGTCAAAGAAGAAACATATAACCTCATCTTGCCCCGATCTGCAAGAGAAAAGATCTTCGCTGCATCTTCATAAAAGGGTTCCCTTTTAGCAAGTAAGTCTAAAACAATATTCGTGTCAATAAAAACCTTTATCATTTATACTTCTCTAATAAGTACTCTTCATAATCCTTTTTATAGTCAAACTCCTTAGGAATGGTGACCACGCCGCTCAGGCTTTCCACTAAAGGTGTTATCTCTATTTCTTCAGTCTTGTTTTCAATAATTGAATTTAGATAGGATTCTATTAGTTTCGATAAACTAATCTGGTGATCTTTTGCATAAATTTTAGCTTTTTCGATGATCCCTTCATCCAGGCTAAGCGTGAGTTTTTTATCCATCGCAAATGATTTTACGTACAAAAATACAAAAACAACACGTATAAATCAAGGATTAAACTTGTACTATTCCACCTAAAGATTTTCTGTATTTTTCAGTTACTTTTCCGCCTATTCCACCACACTATAAATCCGGTAATGGGAAGCGAGGCCGCGATCAAAGAAGCGAAAAATACCAGCAACCGCCCCGGCAGTCCCCATACCGTACCAAAATGCACATCATACACCAATGCATGAAGCGTATGGAACGTGCTTGCCTCTGCGTGCGGCCCATTTTCAAAGTGCCCACTAAGCACCTGGCCAGTATATCGGTCCAGATGATAATGATCGGT
>JAGQWV010000914.1 GCA_020437045.1 Saprospiraceae bacterium
GGCATTTCAATATCGAGAAAAAGTAAGTCCACATCCGTATTTTCGAGAAACGCTAGTGCATTCTCGGCATTTTCACAGCAATTGAGTAATTCAATGTGATCATACTTTTCACACAATTTTTCCAAAGACCTTTTCGCCATCGGTTCATCTTCAACTATAATCGTTCATATGGTCATAATTCAGTAAATTGTGATGCCAGTGAGCGGGAATTTAGAAATTTTTGTATCCGAAGCACTTCTTCCTGAATGAGCGGAAATATACTATACAGCCGATTCATCCAAACTTCCTTAAACTCCTTAAAAGGCACATTTTCATTTTTTGCTTTAATCTCCAGTTCGTCTAAAATCTTACTTTGCCTGGTGAGACCCACCATATTGAAAGTCGGCTTGATTTTATGTGTAATCTTTGCAGTACCCTGATAATCCTTGCTGGTCACTGTTACGAAAAGCATATCTATTTCGGCGGGAGTATTTTGTAAAAATATCTCAAACATTTCCAAAGCATACTCCAAATCATCTCCATATAATTCCGATAAATAGTCACTATCAAGGAGCGGTGAGAAAATAAATTTATCCACTCCTTCAAGAAGAGAAAGATATTTCTCACCATACAATTGACAGCATCGGTTGAATGTAGCCGCCAGTTGCTCAGGAGTAAAAGGTTTTGTCAAGTACTCATTCATTCCGGCCAGCATTACCTCCTCCCTTTTATTCAGAAGCGTGGAAGCGGTTAGGGCTACCACAGGAATATTTTGTAAAACAGGGTCATCGCTTTCGCGCAATAGTCGGGTTGCTTTAAAACCGTCCAGTACAGGCATTTGCAGATCCATCAGGATTAGGCAATAGGTGTTTTTTCTGGCCAATTCGACTCCTTCCAGGCCATTATTTGCCAGGTCATATCTAATCTTCCACTTGTCTAGTAGTTTGGTAATATACTTTTGGTTCATGGCATTATCCTCCACAATCAGGATGGGATAGGGAAAATGAAACTCCTGTGCCAAAGACTTCATTTCCCGCTCTTCAACAGATACAGGAATGTCCGTTTTACCTAGCGAAATTGCGAAAGAAAATTTTGACCCCTTCGCAAAGGTACTTTCAACCTGAATCTGCCCACCTAATAATTCTACGAGTTTCTTAGTTATAGCCAGGCCAAGACCTGTACCTCCATATTCATCCTGAATCTTCCGGTTAGCCTGTTTAAATTGATCAAAAATAATGGACAGCTGGTCGTCAGAGATACCAATACCTGTATCATGAATGGAAAACCGGACTAACATCTCATTTTCAACCTCGCTGATCACGGAGGCGACCAGGGTAATTTGGCCTACATGCGTAAATTTTACCGCATTGCTAACCAGATTCATAAGAATCTGATTTAAGAGAAGCTCATCACCAATAACTTTGTATTTCAATTTCGGATCAAGCTCGAGGATTAGTCCTACATGTTTTTGATCCAATTTGATTTTAAATATTTTTTTCAATGCACCAAACATCTTGTGCAAATCCATGGTATCGAACCGGGCCTCAATATTTCCTGAGTCGATTTTAGAAATATCAAGAATATCAGAAATCAATGACTTCAAAATATTGGTAGAACTAATGATAATTTCCAGACTATCCATTTGATCCAAATCCAAATCGGTATCAGCAAGTAAATGAGACATTCCAATGATAGCATTTAAAGGGGTTCGAATTTCGTGACTCATGGTGGCTAAAAATTGTTTCTGAGCCATCTGGGCTTTTTCAGCTACTTCCCGGGACATAATGAGATCCCGTTGTAAATTCTTTAAAGATGTGATATCATAATGTATCGACACATATCCCCGGATATTGCCATCCAAATCGTAAAATGGGGTCTTACTGACCAACGCCCATACTTCCTGGCCTAACCGGGTTTTAATTTTCACTTCGAATAATTCCCCTTGATGCTCCCTGCCTAATTCATCGGCACGATCCTGATATTTCCGGGTCTGCTCATCAAATAGGAAATCCTCGGGTTTTCTGCCAATTAGATTTTCCTCCTCATACTGCACCATATGGCAAAAAGTGGGATAAGCTTTGGTGATGAGGCCATTCACATCGACTTCGAGTAATCCCAGTTTCATGTTCTCGATGATCGAACGGTATTTCATCTCACTGCTGGCAACCTGTTTTCGGATCCGGTTTCTTTCAAACTCAATTTCCTTTTGTTTGGTGATATCCCGGGCTACCAATAATAGAAAGGGTTCTTTGTCTTCTCGTTCAATGATACTAGT
>JAGQWV010000915.1 GCA_020437045.1 Saprospiraceae bacterium
AAGAACCCACGCCGGTATAGTGCGGCACCAGCACATGGAGAAAAGACCTCTTTAGAAAAAATCTGTCCATCAACTCGCAATCCATGACCGGATTTGCTAGCCTCTCCATACCACGATAGGTCATCACCGGCATCATCAATTATTTCGGGGTTTTGCATTGAAAGCATTAATGGGGTTACCGCTCCAATTTTCTCGCTCCCCTGTTCCAGAATCTCCCAGAGATATATTAACCAATTCGGATCCACTACCGTATCCGTATTAAGCAGTGCGACATATTTTGTACGGGCTTTTTCGATGCCAGCGTTGACAGCTCTGGCAAACCCAAAGTTTTTATCCAGTTTTATAATGGACACCTCCGAATAATTGGTACTAACCCATCTCACAGACTCATCTTCAGATCCGTTGTCCACCAGAATAATCGACTCCGGTTTAGCAGATTGATTAGTTACAGCGTTTAAGCACCCTGGCAACCATTTCATTCCGTTCCAATTAGGAATGACAACAGTCACTGAGATTTCCCTATTTCCCATTTCAGATAAATCTGTCATTGCGATTTCCATACTTTGCAAAAACACCATCGTTTAGAGCCCGTATTACCGCTATTGTCCGCTGCCAGTTACCCTGCACGAACGACCCCACTGCCATCCGAAGACCTCGAAGGAGCCAGGTAAAAATCAACCCGGTCTGACGGGACTTATGATGTTTACGCACAAACAAAAACCTATTGCGCAAATTGTAGTAAGTATAAAGTCCATTTCTCAACTTCGATTTAGAATTGATGAGATGAGTCACCTCAATATCCTGATCGATCCTTAGTGAATACCCAGCTAGCACCGCACGAAAGCAGAGATCAGCTACCTCTCCACTAAAGAAGAATCTCTCATCAAACAATCCGACTTTTCTGAATACAGCGACCGGGCAAAGAAAAAATGTCCCTGGTATATAATCAGGACGCTCAAGGGTTTCAATTCTGGTGTTTATGTATAATCCGGGGTCTCTTCCTCCATAATATTTGCGATTACCTTCAATAATTACCGGACCGTAAATCTCTGTTTGACCTTCGGATGTGTGAAAACTTAGAAACGCTTTTAACCTTCCCACTTTGAATCTCACGTCCGTATTCATTAAGAGAATATAATCAACATTACTATCCATCAGCGACTGGATCGCTAAGTTATGAGCCCCGGCAAAACCAAGGTTTTTGCCCGCTCTAAGAATCTGGATCGAACTATCCGTTGAAATATCTGGTCCAAAAGGAGGTATTGATCCATTGTCAACGATATAGATGAGGGTGTCAGATGGTGCCTCTGACATCAAGAATTCTAAAGTCTGAATAGTATCAGCTTCATCATTCCAACAGATTAGAATAATGGCCATACTGATTTTAGACTTAGATCGATCTTGATACATAAAGAATGACTACTACAAAGGTAGACCTATTTTGCAGGAACTGATGATGGATTGAAAATCTGGAATTATATTGATAAATCGCGCAAATGTTTATTTTCATGCCGATTTTAGGGGAATTCAGTATCTTTCCCTCTACTATACTGAATCCAAAACTGCCAGTATTTTTTGTATAAGCTGCCTATGGGGACTAAGATAGTTTTGATAAAGAGTGTATTCGTGTGTCTAGCCTTATGGACTTCTATTGCTGTGATGGCGCAAGGCCGTATTAAAGGTACCGTAAGCGATGAAAGTAATGGGGACCCATTAATTGGGGCCAGTATACTGATACAAGGTACTTCCAAAGGTACCGTGACTGATTTTGATGGATCTTTCGAACTAAAGGTAGATTCTTTTCCTGCGATTCTGATGGTTTCTTATGTGGGTTATGATGACAAGGAAATACCTATTCAGGAAGAAGATGAAGCGCTGACGATCAAACTTTCAGCCGGTAGCGGGATTACACTAGCCGTTACGGAAGTCAAAGCACAAAGAATCTCCGACAAACAAAAAGCGGCACCTCTTACCGTAGAATCGATGGATATCCTGGCGATCAAAGAAACACCTTCCGACAATTTCTACGACGGGCTTGGATCGCTAAAAGGTGTGGATCTCACGGCTGCCAGCCTGGGTTTCAAAGTCATAAATACCAGGGGCTTTAACAGTACCAGCCCGGTACGCTCCTTACAAATCATTGATGGTATCGATAACCAAGCTCCTGGTTTGAATTTCTCCCTGGGTAACTTTCTGGGCTCTTCAGAATTAGATGTGATAAAGGTAGATCTGATCGTCGGCGCCAGTTCCGCTTTTTATGGTCCCAATGCTTTTAATGGGGTGATCAGTATGGAAACCAAAAACCCGTTTCTGCAAAAGGGATTATCCGCATCGATAAAAGGTGGTGAACGAAACCTGCTGGAATCAGCGGTCCGATGGGCTGATGCCTTTAGCAATAAATCGGGAAATGACTGGTTTGCCTATAAATTTAACCTGTCTTATCTTCGAGCTGATGACTGGGTGGCCAACAATTATGACCCCATCGACGGCAGCAGAGTTCCTGCATCCAATCCCGGCAGATATGATGCCGTAAATATTTATGGAGATGAGTATACCCCGGCAACAGACTTCAGCAGCTTTGATCCCTGGAGCTATCCGGGGTTGGGCAATTGGTATCGCACCGGCTATCGAGAAGAAGATTTAGTAGATTATGATACCCGAAATTTAAAGGCAAATACCGCCTTACATTTCCGCCTACGCCCGTCTCAAAAAGAAAACTCTGCAGAGCTGATCCTGGGATCAAGCTATGCGAATGGAACAACAGTTTATCAGGGGGATAATCGATTTAGCCTCAAAAACATTCAGTTCTTCCAACACAAGATTGAAATACGAAAAAAAGATCGATACTTTTTGCGAGCCTATACTACCCGTGAGGACGCTGGTGACTCTTATGACCCTTACTTTACGGCATTAGCACTGTTGGATAGCGCCAAAACAATAAGAAGCTGGTCACAGGATTACGAGCGGTATTGGAGATCAAATATAGCCCCTCAAATCAATGAACAAGGGTATCCACAACTAGAAGTCCTGGTGCAACCCGATGGAAGTCTGCAATTTGCCTTTGATGAAGCGGCTGCTAATCAATGGTTGGCTGCACACGAAGATCAGTTAAGAACCTGGCACTCCCAGGCGGAGTCGGTAGCCAATGGGGGCACAGACAATGCCTATTATGAGCCAGGCACAGCACGTTTTGATCAAAAATTCAATGAGATCATTGCCAAAAAGAGAACTGAAGGAGGAACATTATTTTTTGATAAATCGGCACTATTTCATGTGCATGGTGAATATACTTTCACTCCAAAATTTACCGACAAAATTGTAGTAGGCGCCAATTCAAGGATGTACCGGCCCTACTCGGAAGGGACGGTATTTTACGATACCGCTGGAATTAAGATTACCAACAATGAGTTTGGTATCTATTCGGGAATTGAAAAAAGCATGGCAGATAACCGGTGGCGGTTTTCCGGTACCATCAGAATGGATAAAAATGAAAATTTCAATTATCTGTTTTCTCCCGCAGCCTCTATTGTTTTTAAACCACGGGCAAATAACTACTTAAGGGTTTCCTTTTCTTCAGCCATACGCAATCCCACGCTTACTGACCAATATTTATTTCTTAACGTAGGTCGGGCTATTTTAGCCGGAAATTTAAACGGAGTTCAAGGACTGACAACCGTAGAGTCTCTGATAGACTATTTGGCTAATCCAGCTCCGGGAGTATTAAAAACTTTCGATATCGACCCGGTACGTCCCGAAAAAGTAAAGACATTTGAAGTTGGCTACCGAAGTACCTTATTCAATACCGTTTATGTTGATTTAGGGTATTACTATTCGATCTATAATGATTTTCTAGGCTATAATTTAGGCGCCGATGTGACATTGGATCCGGCTACCGGATTCCCCAGAAGAATCCAGGTATATCGCTATGCAGCCAACTCCATTAATCAGGTGACCACGCAGGGGGTTTCTATCGGTTTGAATTATTATTTTGCCACAAAATTTACGTTAAATGGGAATTATTCATGGAACAAATTGAATAAACAATTTGATGATGATCCCATTTATTCCCGCATTTAACACCCCTGAACACAAATTTAATATCGGACTTGCCGGAAGGGACCTCTCCGGGCTTCTTCCTAATCCAATTGGATTTAATATAAATTATAAATGGATTGACACTTTCATCTTTGAAGGATCACCTCAATTTACCGGGACCATTCCATCATATAGTCTCATGGATGCCCAGGTAAACTATTTAATGCGAAAAATAAATACGACTATCAAAATTGGAGCGTCAAATCTTTTGAACAACAAAAGTTTTCAAACCTATGGCGGTCCAAGAATCGGAAGATTGGCTTACATTACATTGTTGTATGAATTCAAAAAAACAATTAATTAAATAAACTACTGGAATATGAAATTTAGTTACAAATTAGTTATACTTCTCTGCCTGGCGGGAACCGTTGCCCTCCAGGCACAGGAGCGATACCTCGGTCCATTCTTTGACGATGTGGAAGTTACATCGAATGTACCCTATGGACAGAATTTTAGCATCATTACTGCCTTTGTTACAGGCACTAGCATGAAGCTGCCATTACTAATGGATGTTTACCAACCTGCAGGAGATACTGCAGAAGCTCGACCTCTGGCAATCGTCCTACACACGGGCAACTTCCTACCAATACAAACCAATGGAGGCGTAACTGGTGAGAAGACCGACTCTGCTGTAGTAGAAGTCTGTATGCGATTGGCCAGAATGGGTTATGTAGCCGTTTCGGCAGACTATAGACTAGGATGGAATCCGTTGGCGGAATCACAGCCCGAAAGAGCGATTGGATTGATCAACGCAGCCTATCGTGGTGTTCAGGATGCTCGAACTTGCATCCGATACTTCAAAAAAGATTTTGCCGAATG
>JAGQWV010000916.1 GCA_020437045.1 Saprospiraceae bacterium
AGGATCAACGACGGAAAGAGATGTAGTAGCAAACGTAAAAGAATTATCGGAAGCCGGCGCAGCACCTGTAGCCTGACCGATGATGATCGATTTATCTTTGATAAAAGCTTTTCTTTTCGCTACCCGGGCTTCTACTTTTTTACGCTGTTCCAGGATATATTCGTCAGAAAGCAATTTTTCAACCGGTACTTCAACATACCTGGGATCACCGATGAATTTATCCGTATCTATTCGACTTAGATAGATTGCTTCCAGTAAATGAGCAAGGTAGTCGACGCTGTTGTGTCCCATTTTCTGGAGATCGAAACCCTCCATAATCCTCAGTACCTGTAGCTGCTGAATACCCATTCCCGGTGGAGGATTATTGTACACCGTATAGCCTCTATACCTTATCTCCAGAGGGTCTACCCATTGCACTTTATCCTGGACAGAGGCCAAATCCTTCTCCGAAATAAAGCCCCCATCTTGGGCAAATGCAGCGGCAATTTGTCGCGCTATATCCCCTTTATAAAATACATCCACACCTTCATTAACAATTCGTCGCATGGTATGCGCTAAAGGTTTATTGGTAAATATGTCACCGATCTTATACGGGTCTTTGCCATTTTTTAGAAATATTCGGGCTGATTCCGGATAATTAATAACCCGGTCTACCGTGACGTCCCACATTGCCTGATCCATTTCGGTGATGGGAATACCATTTTCCAGGTAGTCGATTGCACTCGCCAAAAACTTCACCCAAAGACATCGTACCATAATCTTCAAGAGCCCGATTCCACCCGGCCAAATTTCCGGGCACCGCACACGTTTTTGGACCTACCGTCTCCATTACATTGCCATGACCGGCTCCATCAGCAAACTTTGACTCACCCTTCATCTTTGATCCATCAAAAGATTCCGGCACCCAACCTCCGAATATTAATGACCGGACCCGGCGTTCATCTGCGGAATAAAACAATAAATATCCAACCCCTGCTGTCCCCGACATATATGGCTCTACGGCATTTAATGACGCAGCAGCCGCGACAATCGCATCGATGGCATTCCCACCTTTTGATAATATCTTTTGACCCGCAAGACTGGCCAGGGGATTGGCTGTAGCAACCATACCCAGTTTGCCCATGGAAGCAGGTCGCAAATTTTCTTTAGCGGCCTGCGCCCATACAGAAGTTGAAATACAACAACTTAAGATTATCAAGTAAACTGAATTCATGAAATAATTGTATTTGATCATTCTTTACAAGATGTTATTTCTGTTATTACTTCTTCTGTCTTCTGCCTAAAAGCAGATTTATGGGATGCTATTTAAGTAAAATTATCCTATATCCGAGTCTACTTATCTTTGCTCACATTAGTTCATCATAAAATATCACTGTCTAAATATTTCTAAATCAGGCAAAATTCTCCTGAGGACTTTCTTCCACAGTTGAACCCGATGACCTTTTATTACTCCAATAGGAAGCAAGTACTGATGAAGTAAAGCCCATGATAGGACCACAAACCCCTGATGCCAAGCCGACGGTAGCTATTTTTCCCATTATCTTGGCAATACCGGAGACCAAACCGGCATTCTGCATTCCCGTAGAAATTGCAATCGCCCGGTAGTCCCTTTCATCCAGTCCAAACAATCGTCCGAACCAGTACCCAAAAAAATACCCCAAAACATTGTGAAGTAAGACCACGAACAATAGGAGATAACCAATATTCAGCAAACTATCTCTGCCGGCGGCAATAATTATAGCCACAATAAGTGCTACGCCAAACATAGAAACCAAGGGCATGGCATCATCCAACCATTTTGCTTTACCCCTTAAAAAATGATTAAATAATAAGCCCGCGACAATAGGAATAATAACGATCTGAATCATTCCCCACATCATTTTTAGAACGTCGATTTCAATAAAACCACCGGCTAACAGCTTCATTAATACCGGTAATACAAAAGGTGCAAGCAGGGTGGTGACGGCAGTAATGGTTATAGCTAATGCTACATTTGCTTTTGCCAAATAACAAAACAAGCTGGCCGTCACAGAAGTGGGAGCCGTACCCAATAAGATAATTCCCGCGGAGATTTCGTCGGGAAAATTAAAGCTACTAGCCAGGACAAAAGCAATGACCGGCATAATGGTAAATTGAGCCACGACCCCTACGATAACCGCTTTGGGTCTTCTCGACAATTCAATGAAGTCTTTCACCCCCATCGAAGAGCCCATACCAAACATAATAATTTGAATCAGCGGGGTAATCAGAACGGCCAACTCGAAGCCATTAATCTCATCAAATAAATAAGGATAATATAATGCCGTCGTCACCACTGCAAGAATGGTAATCGTAAAGGCCAACCCTCTGAAGAGTGGAAAACCTCTGACCGCAAAAGCAAGAAACGAAAAAAAAGCAATCAGAAACGGACCAGCTTGATAGAGCATTGCATGCAGATACAAAAAAATAGTGACCAACAATGCTGACATGGCTATTCCTAAAGCTACTGTATGGAGAGTGATCTTCATTTCTAAATTCAGCGATAAATTATTCTTAATACAACTATGAATTAATAACTCGACAACTAAATCTGGATAGATAATTCATCAATCTACTATGATTGTTTAACCCGAAATTCACTCACTAAAAAATCTATTTAGTTGCCAAGCTGAGCCGCGAATTTTCGCGAATAAGCACGAATGGTCTGGACAACTAATATATACTAATTAACAATGATATTTAGCAAGGAAATGATTATTAATATCGCATATCCCTGGATGCTCTAAGATGCTCTAGAGGGTTAATCAGATTAATATAGACAAGGGGCGTGATGCATTCAGACACCTAATAAATCAAAAATAACTTCTTCCCTTCTTCCCTCCATCTGATTTCAAGCTAACTCGTCTTCTCCGTGCTTTAATTCTTTGCGTATATTGATGCATCAATTAGTAGAAAGAATTAAAACGCTGCCCTTAATGCTTAAGAAACCTTTCGTATTGGCCATTCTTGGCGTTGTTGTCCTTTTTGGTTATTCCTGCCACCAGCCAAAAACTCCCGGAGATAAAAGACCAAACATCGTCCTAATAATATCGGATGACCAAGGATGGACCGACTATGGATTTATGGGCCATCCTGCCATCGAAACTCCTAATTTGGATTCATTGTCTAAATCCTCATTATGCTTTACGCATGGCTACTGCACCGCTCCCTTATGCAGCCCATCCTTAGCCTCTATGATCACCGGTCTATACGCAAATCAACATGGCATCACAGGCAACGATCCGGCTTTTGCATTTGATGGTCCCCACTATAGCAAGGAATGGCTACTGGCTCGCCAACCCCATTTTGACACACTGAAAAACACCTTTTACCAACATAAACTCCTGACTGAATATTTGTCGGATGCCGGATACCGGTCATTGCAAACAGGTAAATGGTGGCTCGGATCCTGGAAAGAAGGACACTTTGATGACGGAATGACCACAGGAGATCCGGAACAGGGCGGTAGACATGGAGATGAAGGATTGGAGATCGGAAGAAAAGGACTAAACAAAATATTCTCGTTTATAAACGAAGCCCGGGAGGATCATCAGCCTTTTTTTGTGTGGTATGCTCCATTCTTACCCCATACTCCACATACGCCACCGGATAGTCTTTTCGAAAAGTACCGGCAAAAAACGAAATCGGAATATGTGGCCAAATATTACGCCATGTGTGAGTGGTTTGATCAGACCTGTGGCGAACTGATCAACTATATAAAGGACCAACATTTGGCAGAAGAGACTTTAATCATCTATACCTGCGACAATGGCTGGATCCAAAAGGAAGATGAAAATGGGTTTGCCGATCGATCGAAAAGATCTCCCTATGATATGGGTATTCGCACTCCGATGATGATCCACTGGCCGGGAAAGGTGGAGGCCAAGATGATCGATACAATACCAGCCAGCAATATTGATATTGTTCCTACTATATTATCAGCCGTAGGCATTGACTATGATTCACTTCCAGGAATAAACCTACTGGATCTGACTCCGGATCGCAGGGTAATCTACGCAGAAGCCTTCGAACATGATGTTGCGGATGTTAAGATACCGACCAAAAGTCTACAGTACCAGATTGCCATCGAATACCCATGGAAACTAATTTTGCCGAATCTCCAGGTGATGGGTGAAGATGCTCAACCCGAACTTTACAATCTCGAAGTGGACCCGGAAGAGAAAGAGAACCTCATCAATGAAAATCAAGGTAAAGCCACTCGACTAAAAAATAAGCTACAACTGCAATGGCCGCTTAATTAATTGATTCCCATTCATTTTTAGAGGGTAAATGAAATACCCTTCACTAAGACCAGATAATTATATTTTGTTTTTTCGCTTTTTGCGCCAGACGGAAGCCATTCTGACTGGCGGGCTTTGATCCAAAAGCTGTAAAAATCAAGCTCTGTGAATGATAACCTATCACCCTGTACGCTTTTGGTTTCAAATATTTCAATTTAATAAGGTCAGGAAAATAATCCGTGAGTTAAGGCTCTCGGTATAATTTATAGTGGCGTATATCTGGAAATCTTTACGCTGCTCAGATCCAATAGGCCACCTTCTTCCACTTGGAAATCTTCGCGGTAAAAGAAATTGAGACTGCCACTTAATGTCAATTTTGCATTGGGTCTAACCACCAGCGATCCAACATAAACGGAGGTAGTAAGATCTCCTGTCCTTAGGGCTGCGTGCGCTCCAGCCTGGATAATTACTTGATGTCTTCCCGTGGGAATCACCAACAAACTCCAATTTTTCCAATAGTTCCAATCATCAGTAAGTCCGATAAAAATATTAGTACAGACTTCTCCTTCATCAATTTCGTCATTGCAATTATCATCCCTGCCATTGCAGCCTTCCGTGGCACCAGGATGAATGAATTCATCAGTATCATCACAGTCTGTAGCAATTGTATAACCGTCCATATCGAGGTCATCTGCATAATACTCAATAATGATGAGCCATCTGGTAATCCTTGCTTCCTCGATTCCGCAGGTGGGATTGGAAGGAAAATTCTGATAATTTCTTTTAGCGTAAAGGCGAAACCGAATAAGGTCCGATACCGTGTACACATCATTAGCAATGTCAATACTATTTTCAAATTCTTTAAAAATACCCGTGGTGCTGGGGCCATCCACAGGACGATCAACCATTTGATTATTATTGACACATTCCAAGCGTAATTCCAGATCATCGGGATAAACACTTCCAAAAGTTTCACCCTCTATGATCATGCGAATATTGACGACCTTAAAATACGTATTTACTTTACTTGCCGGCGCTTGAAAAAAAGTCTGCTCGTAGCAACCAAAATGATCTAATTCAGTAGGTAAAATATCTCCGAAAAAGATAGTATCCTCGGTCAATGTCTGGCAAAACAAAGCACCTGAGGTTAAGAAAATAGAAATGAAGAAAATGCATTTCATGACAAAATATTTTGTGCAAGAGGAGTTTAAGGTAAATAGGGTAAATACCCCAAAAAATGAATGGTGTAGCTGGATGCATGTGTTGGAGCGAGGCCACCTGGACCATATATTTGTAATACCACAACATTGCTTACGGTATGTACCGAAGCCTGACTGGCTGATGGTAGTCCGATATTGGCACCATTATCAAAAGTGATAAAAGGAACCAGATACTTCAAATTAAGACCAGAGTCAAAAATTAATTGGATATAATTTGCATCAATTTCCTGCACTGTGAAATTTCCAGTCGAATTTTTAATCTCCAAAGTAGCTCCTCCTATTTCAGCGGTTCTTACAATCGTTCCATAGGCAAAAGGGAAGATATGATTGGGGCCAGATTGTTTCCTCACAGTCATGGGAAATCGATGGTGGTCTGCATCGTGTTCGAGAATATTGTAATAATCATAAATAGGAAACATTGGACTACCACCAACCCGGACTACTTCCAGGAGGGAATGCTTCGAACCTAGTTCCTGCTTGAGGGAATCCTGATAATGTTGCGCCATGACAATGACCACCAACCCAGGACAAATACTAATAAACACGGTAAGTAAAATAGTTCTCATCATGTAGAAATTTAAGTTCGGTATACGAGAATAGAAAATGCATGCTTCCCTGGTGCCGGATTTCCATATCGATTATAGATCTGTACCTGGATCTTGTTTTTGTCTGCGCCTGACAGCGGATAAGCAGCTGCCTGCGTGGCGTCGTCTGAACCTAAAGGAGTGACTATATAGGTAAAGTAACTAGCGTCAAACACCGGATCGAAAATGATCCTATACACATAATAGGTTCCCAAATCGACAATTTCTGTCGTGAAATTCTCCGTATAAATCAAGGGTGTTATCGTGGGGGGAGACACATCGAGATCCACATTTACCCGGCCATAAGCAAAAGGAACCAGATCTTTATATCCCGATTGTGCTCTTATTACATTTCCCTCCATAGCTACAAAATCTCCCACGTGCTCAACAATCTCGAATTCTTCAAACCCTTTATACTCTAGCACCGAAGAAAATCTCCCTTCTTCAAGCACGACGCTATCTCCATGGTAAACGGGAGCCTGCGCCTGGGTCGCCCAAGACGAATAAATAATAAGCAAAATAGAGTAAACACTCAGCTTTAAGATTTTAATCATGATTATGGTTTGATGACTTGAAATGAATACGAATACGAGGCAGATGGTGCAGCACCGGTAACACCATACATCTGCACATCAAATTTGTGGCTATCCACACCTACTAAAGGAAACACAATCGCCTGGGTAGCTTGAGGAGGTGAATGTGGCGTCACCAGGATCTGCAACTTTTCAGACTCAATGGTGGCATCGTCAAAAACGATACGAGTTTTCCCAGTACCAGAGAGTTCTACATCAAAATTGCTGGTTGAATTTCGGATGGTTATTCCTGTGCTTAAATTCAAATCAACCGTACCAAATGCCAAAGGAAGAAGATCCGCTCGCTCAGGTTGATTCCCAATAATCTTTCCCGTAAACCGGTGATAAGGTGCGGTATATTTCACGGCAGGTAATACTAATGGTGGATTACCTGATACATGCAGCACTGATGCTATCGATGCGCCATTGGCAAACTCGATGGTATCTTTATAATTTTGAGCCTGCAAAGGAAAAATCAGACACATTAAGCATCCGAAAATCAAATGTCGAAGTAGTTTCATCATCACGATATTAAAGGGAAATCAAATTAGTTTCGAAAGCTCTTCGCATCATAAGAGCCGTGTTGTGCAC
>JAGQWV010000917.1 GCA_020437045.1 Saprospiraceae bacterium
GCTTTTTGGACTTATTGAAAAAGATGGAATGATCAGGACGGGAATTTACATCAAACAGTTTCTTAATCTTTCAATAACTTAAACACAAAATACTCCATCATTTCCCGGGCCTGGGCCAGATCATCCCCCTCAATTCGAATATCCGTCAGTCCGGGCATATGCTTGGCAAAATAGACCTGATTGTTGGTCATTTCAAACAAATTACTCGCCAGCGCCGTAGCATAAGGGAACTTCGGGTTTACCTCCCGAACCAGATCTGCGATCTTTTGTACCAGAGATTTATATTTCATAAAGAAGCCATCCCGGTTCTCTTCTTCTACCTGCTTGGTGTGATAAGCCTTGATGCCTTCATCGATCACTACCCGGTGCAGTACACTCTCGTTGACAAAATCAACCGCAGGGTTTTCCATGGAGGCTTCAACCAGTGAACGAATGGCGATCCGCAGTTTCTCTTCCGGATCGGGAATATTCATGGTATTGAAATCGATCTGAAAACCAACCCATTCCCAATACCAGGCCACCAGATAGGTGAGCAGGTTGTGTTTATTCTCAAAATAGCGATAGATGGAAGCTTCAGTAGATTGAATACGCTCGGCCAGTTTTTTGAACGTAAACTGTTCAAAACCAATCTCATCGATTAGAAGGATACTGTGTTTAATAATATTTCGTCCCAGCTTGGTGTCTTGCGGATCCCGCAGATAAAGTCTCTGGTTAGGACGGATCTGAATTGCAACTGCCATAGCATGTTCGGATAGTGGAATTCAAGATGTAACATTGGTTTGAGCAACGCACAAAGCGCAAAGGTACGAAATGTGAGCAAAATATTTAGGACGATAGTATTGCTTTTCTTTCTGATCCGATTTTGTGGGTTGATCCATCTATTTTATGGACTTGTAATTAAAATGACACTATTTAAATACTTTTTACACTAATAATTTGTTTGAGCACCTGTTTAAAGCTAATATTGTCCTGCTGATAGACACACTAAGAATACCTTTCGTCATCCTTCACCAACACCTGAACCTCCAGATTGAGTTCGAGGCAAAATACTGCCCGAACCACCTGAAAATCCTTCTTCTTACTGGCTATTCATTCTTCCCAAACATTTAAAACTACTGCTGGTATCAGGTTTACATTGATATTCATCCGACCGGATATGGATATTTGTGACCGCTTTGAAACACAGGTTTCCGGTAGCAATTGCTATAGCTTGCCGGAACGATAAATAGCAAATTTACATTTTTAACCGATTTAAGTTTAAAACTATATGAACAACAACACTGACCATGCACTGGATCGCGTGGTAAAGAAAGCTACATCCAGTGGTTTCATTAATTTGCCTTTGTCTAATGCACACGCTCAGGATCCAAAAATGGTAATCCAAGGGAAAGAATTAACTTCCTTTGCATTCTGCAATTATCTGGGACTGAATCACGACCCAAGACTCAAACAGGGCGCTATTGAGCAATTATTACAGAACGGTACATTTTGCTCTTCTTCACGAACTTTTTTGCATCTCGACCTACTTGAAAAAGCAGAAGAACAGCTAGGTCGCATTTTTGAAAAGCCGGTGGTGATCGTACCAAAGACGACGCTCGGACATTTCGCCTGCATGCCTATTCTCATTGGTACAAAAGATGCCATTATTCTCGATCAGCAGGCACATGCTACCATTCGTCTGGCTGCCGATACCATGCGGGCCAATGGGGTGGCGACCTACACCATCCGCCATAGCCGGATCGACCAACTGGAGGACAAGATCAAGGAACTATCCGGCAAAGTGGAACGCATCTGGTATATGATCGATGGCGTATTTTCCATGTTTGGTGATGATGCCCCGCTGACTGGTATCCGGCAGCTGATGGATAAGTACGAGCAACTGCATCTATACGTGGATGATGCCCACG
>JAGQWV010000918.1 GCA_020437045.1 Saprospiraceae bacterium
CTTATTGGAATCAAGGCATTATGACGGCAGTAATAAAACAATTTTATCAACATATTTTCCAGGTCACTAAGATGATCCGGCTCGAAGCGCTGGTTTTTCAAAATAATCTGGCCAGTTGCCGGGTATTGGAGAAGGCTGGATTTAACAAGGAAGGCTATTTGAAAAAGGCTTATCAAAAGGAAAATAAATTTATCGATGCATGGTTATATGCACGGATTAAAGATGATGAGAAATAGTTTTTTATAATCTGCATAATCCCGGTTAAATCAATCCTACTATTAATCTCATTCTTTATCCAGGAATAATTCTTCCCAATGAGCAAAACCTAATACCACCCATAGGTAGTTGTAGTGCCAGCGCATTCTTTTATTCGGACGGTGATCGATGATTTCCTTTAGATAGTTATAATTAAATATTCCCTGTTTATTAATGAATTCTTTAGTAAGCATTCTTTCTGATTCCACCTTCAGATCTTTTTTGAATTGAAGGTAAGGATTGACGGTAAAGCCCCATTTCTTTTTCTGAGTGATGCGCGGAGGAAGGCGCTCTTCCATCGCTTTCCGGAATATATACTTGGTTTGATTGTTTTTTATTTTTTGTTCAATGGGTATGCTCATGGCAAAATTGACCAGATCAATATCCAGAAAAGGCACTCTTTCTTCAACCGAATGAGACATAGACATACGGTCTTCAACCAATAGGTAATCATTTACCATTTTGGATTGAATCTCTGCGAAAAGCACCTGATCCAGAGGGCTTGCTTCCTTTACTTTTTCAAAAAGGGGTAAAAAAGAATTTATCACCTGGTGGTCTTTCGATAGACGATTGATAAAATCCTTTTGATAGATCGTTTTGTAAAAACCCTGATCAAAGTCCCACACATTTCTGATGATGAGATAATACCTTTCGATTGCACCAATGGCGAGAAGCATCTGTACTCCCCTGCGGTATTCATCAAAAGTAATAGTCCGGCTACTGTTTTGTATTTTGAAAATAAAATCGGATTTCCAGCGCATTATTTTTTTAAGCCAACCCGGAGTATTTTTCTGTAATCGATTAGTGGGGTAAATAAATTTGTGAATATCGTATCCTGCAAAAATTTCGTCACCTCCCAGTCCACCCAAAACGACCTTTACATGTTTACTGACAAATTCCGACATATTAAAACCTTGCAATAAATTGATCTTGGGTTCTTCTGCATGCCAGATCGTCTCCTTAAAATCGGTCATGGGATTTAGCGAAAGAGCAAGGGTCCGATGATGGGTGCCAAAGTGCTTGGCAATAATCGAAGCATCGGAAAATTCATCGGTGGGTTCGTTAAATCCCAGCGTGAATGTGTTGATCTCCGGCACCTGCAGTTCAGACATTTTTTGCACAATGGTCGAAGAATCCATGCCTCCGGACAGATAAACCCCAATGGGTACATCACTGACCAGTTGCCGGGATACCGCCTGCTTTAAATGGTGATGTAATTGCTCAATGTTTTCCGACTCACTGTTCGTGTTTGGCTTAGGTAATCCTAAAGACCAATATTTTTTTATTTCCAGATGGTCGTTTTGAAATATGAGGTAATGCGCCGGAGGTAGTCTGAATATTTTTTTAATTAGTGTCTCCCGGGATTGATTGTAGCGAAGGTTTATTTGTTGATGAAGAGCATTTGGATTGAGTTCGCGCGAGACCGCCGGATGTTGAAGGATTCCTTTGATCTCCGAGGAAAAGATAAACCGGTTTGGATCGTGATAATAATGTAGTGGTTTGATTCCAAAATGATCGCGGGCAAGAAATAGTGATTCGGTCTGATGATTATAGATGGCAAATGCAAACATACCATTTAGCCTATCGAGGATGGAGGGTCCATATTCCTCATAGCCGTGTAGAATTACTTCCGTATCACTTTTGGTCGTGAATACATGGCCTTTAGCCTCCAATTCTTTGTGTAATTCCCGATAGTTGTATAATTCGCCATTGTAAATGATACATAAGCTCCGGTCTTCATTATAAACCGGTTGATCTCCGGTAGACAAATCGATAATGGAAAGTCGCAGATGTCCAAGGGTGGTATTATGATGATCGTAGATAGCCTGATGATCAGGGCCACGATGGTGCATTACCCGAAGCATCTTCGACATGATATCTTTCCTGGCTATATCCCGTTCAGCAATTCCGGCGATTCCGCACATCAGATTCGGTTTAAATTCTTTAACGCAGAAAACTTTGATTTATACATTTTGACAATATTGGGCCAGACGATATAAGACCTGAATTTTTCCTGATATTGACTGAATACTTCCATTTCAGTGATTTTAAATAAAATTTCCAGTTGCCGGCATACCAGTTGCAGATAATTAATCGTGCAGGGATCATATTCCGGATATCCAGGCACCTCGCATCGGTTAAATAATAGCCAATACCCCAGATCATAATGAGGTAAGGCATC
>JAGQWV010000919.1 GCA_020437045.1 Saprospiraceae bacterium
GCCATGAAAATTCCTGCTCAGGTGGTGACCCTTAGTGCATGTCAAACAAACGTGGGTCCTCTATTACAGGGAGAAGGAATTGCCAGTTTAGCCAAGGGTTTTTCCTATGCCGGCGCAAAGAGCATTATCACTTCCATGTGGGATGTAGACGATATTTCTACCAAAGAAATAATGACGTCGTTTTATCAGAATTTGATAGATCGTGAGGACAAGGCTATGGCGCTTCAGCAAGCTAAAATGGATTATCTTCAAAACGCTGAAGGAATCTTTGCCCACCCCTATTTTTGGTCTGCCTTTATTGCCATTGGCGACACATCATCTTTGTCATTTTATGACAGTCATTGGCTAATTTACTTATTACTTCTTTTAACTTTAGGGGGTTTAATATTTTTTATTTATCACAAGAAAAATGATTCAATTAGATCAACCTTACCTCTTGGCAGAGGCCAATTGGAAAACCGTTAAACAAACCGACTACAATGTTGCTGTGTTACCCTGGGGTGCCACAGAGGCACATAATTATCACTTACCATACGCCACTGATAATTATCAGGTAGACTATGTAGCAAAAGAAGCTGCCCAAAGGGCCTTTGCCAAAGGGAGTAATATTCTGGTGTTGCCCTGCATTCCTTTTGGAATAAATACCGGTCAGATGGACATCAAATTTTGCATGAATATTTTACCAAGTACTCAATTGGCGATTCTGAAGGATATTTGTGAGGTTCTTTCGAGACATGGTATAAAAAAATTAGTGTTACTAAATGGTCACGGAGGAAATGACTTCAAGAATCTAATAAGGGAACTATCGTATTTCTATCCCGATCTCTTTGTCTGTTGGGTTAATTGGTACCGGGTGGTAGATTGGAATCAATATTTTGATGAACCGGGAGATCATGCCGGCGAGATGGAAACAAGCGCGGTTATGCATATCCGGCCGGATCTTGTGAGACCTTTGACAGAAGCGGGAGATGGGAGTGCCAAGCAAATTGATTTGAGTGGCTTTCGGGAGGGGTGGGCTGTCACCCAACGAGCCTGGTCGAAAGTTACTAAGGATACCGGGGTCGGAGATCCTAAAGCGGCATCACCGGAAAAAGGAAGAAAGTATCTACGTGCCACCGCCGAAAAATTGGGCGACTTTTTTGTCGAATTGGATACCACGGAAAACGCACAACTGTATTCGTAAAAAGATTTGGTAATTCTGTTGTCAATTGGAACGATTTATGTTTATCCTTCTTTGCGATGAACTTTTATGAATTTTTAGATCTTGACGAACGTGGCAAAGCCTTTGCCATATGGCATTACGGAGTATTCCTGATGTCGAGGACCTTTAACGGCGACTTACATAAACTGTATGCCATCGAAGACTTTTATGTAGAGGTATGCCATAACTCGGACAACCAAATTGCGGAAAAGATCAATAGTTTCGAGTCAGTCGAATTTCTTGATCCTTATCTCGACCAGATCAACCTTGACGACCTGATTTCAATGGTCAAATAGAAAATCTACAATAAATTTTAAAATTAAAAAGGTCCGCATAGAACGGACCTTTTTTACTTAAGAGGATACCTAAGGGTGGTTTTGTGCGTAC
>JAGQWV010000920.1 GCA_020437045.1 Saprospiraceae bacterium
TGATCATATGTACATATGTACTCATGAACGTATGAATTAATAAATTTATAATAAAATATGCCTTAATTTAATATTTTATTAAAATATTGCGTCTATCATTAAATGATTTTACATTTGCATCATCAATCTCTTTAATTAGTTACAAAATGGATTCTTCTCAGGTAATGATTACTCGATATGCAATGAGCTCAGTAATGGCTTGCTGTTGTCGCTTTATCAAATGATTACTCGGAAAGGGGAAGACCTTATATAACCAGATGAAAACATGGGCCTTTTCGGAGTAAAAACTGAAAAGGCCTTTTTAATTCGCAATTGTAAAAACTATGAAAACTGATTCATTAAATGGTTCTCAAATTTCAGTCGCTGATCAAAAAGATATCGACGAACTCGAACTGAAGATTGCTCAATTTCAGTCTGGCGAAATGCCTGACGAACGATTTCGTCACTATCGGCTGACCCGGGGTGTTTATGGACAACGCCAATTTGGCGTACAGATGTTCCGAACCAAGCTTCCCTATGGAAAAGTCACCAGCCAACAACTGGAAGTACTGGCTGACCTGGCGGAAAAATATGGCCATAATAATCTACATATAACTACCCGACAAAATATACAGTTGCACTTTGTAAAGCTTGCAAATGCTCCCCTGGTCTGGAAAGCACTAGCCCAAGCAGGTTTGACAGCCCGGGGAGCTTGCGGCAATACAGTGCGAAACATCACGGCCTCTCCTACTGCCGGAATTGACCCAAATGAACCTTTTGATGTAACGCCATATGTTCATGCCACATTTGAGTACTTCCTACGCAATTCCATTTGCCAGGATATGGGCAGGAAAATTAAAATGGCGTTTTCCTCTGGTAAAGATGATTCTGGGTTCACCTATTTCCATGATTTTGGCTTCTTAGCCACTACCCGGGAACTAGAAGGGAAAACAGTGGATGGCTTTAAAGTTGTTGTTGGTGGAGGTCTCGGGGCCCAGTCAATCGTGGCTGAGACCATTGCTGATTTCATACCAGGCACTGAAATACTACCTTTTATTGATGCCGGAATTCGCGTTTTCGACCGTTTTGGGGAACGTCAAAAGAGGCATAAAGCTCGAATGAAATTTCTAGTCAAAGACCTGGGAGTAAATGTTTTTTTGGACAAACTCAATGAAGAATTGAAAGCGGTGCCTCCTCATCGCATCGACATAGCTCCTGAGGCAAAAATAATCCTTCCTAAAGGACCCTGGGATACCAGCATTACTGATCTCGAAGCATTTAATTTATGGAAACGCAGCAATGTTTTTGAACAAAAGCAAAAAGGCTTTTTTGGTGTGTACCTCAAGGTCCATCTCGGTGATGTTTCTCCGGACACTGCCCGGGCGCTAGCCAAGCTGGTGAGAGAAGTAGCCGCTGATGACATCCGCTTTACGGCAGAACAAAATATTTTGCTGCGATATGTGAGGCCAGAAGCTCTACCCTACCTCTACAACCAACTTAAAGATCTTGGACTGAGCGATGCTGGTCACCGGTCCATCGCCGACATCACTGCTTGCCCAGGAACCGATACTTGTGCCTTAGGAGTGACCAACAGTACGGGACTAGCTACCGAGTTGAAAAATATTGTCAGCCGAGAATATCCTCATCTGCTTGATGTAGATGATATACACATCAAAATCAGCGGATGCATGAATAGCTGCGGTCAGCATATGGCGGCTCCGATCGGATTTCACGGGAGTTCTATCAAACATGGTAATAAGGTAATTCCAGCCATGCAGGTGGTAGTAGGTGGAGGTATAGACCTCGCCAGTGGTGAGGGTTTTGTCGCTGACAAAGTGATTAAATTACCATCCCGACGTATTCCCGAAGCATTGAGAATTTTATTAGCCGATTATCAGGAAAATAAAAGTGCGGATGAAAATTACCTGAGGTATGCCCAACGAGCTGGACGAAAGTACTTCTATGATATCCTGAAGACCCTCGGAGACACCAACGAGGTTGACGATACTGAATTTTACGATTGGGGGCAAGACCAAGACTATATCCAATCGATCGGTGTTGGCGAATGTGCCGGTGTATCTTATGACATGGTTGGCGCTATACTGGGTGATGCTATCGAGAAAATCAGGGAATCTGAAACGGCCTTTGACGATGCAGCATGGAGCGAAGCTATTTACCATGCCTACACCGGAATGGTAGTAGCCGCTAAAGCCTGGCTTCTTTCTAAAGATATCAAATGCAATACGCATATTGGCATTATCGAAGATTTTGAGTCCAACTTTGCGGCAGATCCTGATTTTCTCCTGGAAATTCCCTTCTCTGAGATGGTATTGAAAATGAGGGAAAATGAACCAGAAAAAGATTTCGCCCGGGAATACCTTAAGACAGCCAAGATCTTTACAGAGCAAATAATTCATAGCCGGACCAAAGAAGCTTCTCTTGAAGAGAAATTGGTACTGGATAGTTATTACAAAGCCTAGATGATGTCAATTGTCCCGAAAATCACCCTGGTCGGTGCTGGTCCTGGTGATCCCGAATTGATCACTTTAAAAGGAATCAAAGCCCTGGAATCTGCTGATGTCATACTCTATGATGCCCTGGCTAATGAAGAGCTGTTAAACTATGCTCCGGTTCACGCCTTGAAAGTTTGTGTGGGTAAACGAGCAGGAAAGCACAGTCTTCGCCAGGAAAATATTGAGAAACTGATGGTCAAACTAGCTTTTGAAAAAGGTCATGTGGTCCGACTCAAGGGTGGTGATCCCTATGTTTTTGGTCGCGGGCATGAAGAATTGGAGCACATCCAGTCCTTCGGCATCGCAGTGTCTGTTGTGCCTGGTATCAGTAGTGCTATTGCCGTACCAGCTTCTCAGAATATTCCTGTGACCCGAAGGGATCTGTCCGAAAGTTTCTGGGTAGTTACTGCCACAACCAAGAGAGGTACTTTCGCCCAGGATATTCGACTTGCTGCTGCTTCTTCTGCCACCGTGATCATTTTAATGGGCTTGGGCAAACTTAGGGAAATCGTCGATGCATTTCAGACCTTGGGGAAAGGTGATCAATCAGTCATGATCGTCCAAAATGGCACCTTACCAAACGAAAAATGTGTAGTCTCCTCCATCAATCATATTGAAAAATTGGTACAAGAAAAGAATATTGGTACCCCGGCCGTAATCGTCGTTGGCGATGTCGTCAACCTTCATCCTTCTATTGCTCAACAAATTCAAGCCACTGCTGTCTAGTTATGAATCATAGCCTCAATACCCTATATCCCATATTCCTGAAGATGTCGAACCTGCGAATTCTGATTGTGGGTGCTGGCGAAGTGGCAAAGGAAAAACTCCATTTCCTGTTAAAAAGTAGTCCTGACAGTCAGGTGACGGTTATTGCCCCCGACATTTCCAGTGAAATAGTTGACTTATTCAGTAGCTCAAAGTATCAGATTAATATTATCCGAAAACCGTTTTATCCGGAAATACTGGAGAAATTTAACCTGGTGGTTGCGGCCACAAATCTTCCGGTCCTAAATGAAGAAGTCTACTTGGCGGCTAAGGAAAAAGGCATTCTGATTAATGTGGCTGACACACCCGAGTTATGCGACTTCTACATGGGGTCTATTGTCACCAAAGGTGATCTGAAGATTGCTATTTCAACAAACGGTAAATCACCCACCTTTGCCAAAAGATTCAGACAGCTACTGGAACAAATTCTTCCGGACAACATCGAAGAACTATTGCCCAACTTGCATCAGCTGAGAAGCAAATTGCAACTGAATTTCTCAGAAAAAGTAAATTATCTCAATGAGGTCACAAAGGCGCTGATTGAAGATAAAAAATGAGATACTCATGAATTACGCTTACATCGACATCGATTTATCTACAGAAGAATTAAGTGAGATTTTTCGTCCATACTCCTTTGAAGAACGGCTTGAAAAACTCTACGACTATTTTGATATAGAAGACATTCTCGTCACATCCTCGTTTGGAACGAAATCGGTATTTCTACTTCATTTATTAAGTAAGGTAAATCCAGATCAGAAAATTCATTTCATTGACACCACTTATCATTTTCCAGAGACGATTACCTATAAAAATCAATTAATTAAGCAGTTAGGATTAAATGTAGTTGACGTCTTTCCACAAATAAATGAAAATGCTCTAACCCGAGAAGAGAACTGGTGGATTGCTCATCCTAAAATGTGCTGCACTATCAATAAAATTGGTCCCTTAGAACCCATAGTAGCCAAACATAAAGTGTGGATCGCTGGGCTCATGTCTTTTCAGACAGCGTTTAGATCACATTTGGATATTTTCACCCAACAAGGTGATATTATCAAATTTCACCCTTTTATTGATATCGATGAGGGAGAATTCCTCTATCATCTCTCTTATCACAATCTTCCAAAACATCCCCTGGAGGCTTTGGGATTTGGGTCAATAGGCTGCACCCACTGTACTGAAAAAGGTGAAGGAAGAAGTGGTCGTTGGGCATCGACCGGTAAGACAGAATGTGGCTTGCATCCCAATTATTTTCTACGAAATAAGACATAATCCTCTGGGTTAGGTATCTTTCGAGTCTTTTTTGAAGGATACGATGAAGGAACTTCACATTATAAAAATCGGAGGCAACGTACTTAAGGATGAATTGACCTTAAGTAGGACCATCAGCGATATCGCCCAACTAAAACAGCCACTACTGATGGTCCATGGAGGGGGTAAACACGTCGATCAATGGATGCAGCGGATTGGGGCAGAGGTAAAAATGGTTGATGGCCGTAGAATTACGGACGCAGTCAGCCTGGAATTAGCCGTAATGAACTACGCAGGCCTGATCAACAAACATCTGGTGGCACTTTTCGAAAGTCAGAATAGATTGGCTTTAGGCATGAGTGGTGCAGACCTCCATTGTATAAGATCCGTCAAAAGAAATCATCCAACGATAGACTATGGCTTTGTAGGTGATGTGGTAGAAATAAATGACGAGGCATTTGATTGGTTAATTCAGAAAAATATTATTCCTGTCTGCTGCGCAATCACCGCTGATCGATCAGGACAACTACTTAATACCAATGCCGACACCATTGCTGCAGAAATTGCCATTGCTATGAGTAAACGCTACAAAGTAAGTCTTTGGTACTGCTTTGAAAAAAAGGGAGTATTACGAAATGTAGCGGATGAAAACAGTTTAGTCGAAAAACTCGATGCCAGGTTATATGCAGAAATGCTAGCGCAAAATTTGATTCATACGGGCATGAAACCTAAGTTGGAAAATTGCTTCAACGCATTGACAAAGGGTGTGCAGCAAATCTTTATTACAGATAGCAACGGCATCAAAAATATTCCTCATCCTTCTGGGACGCAAATAACAAGATCCTGAATCTATGAATCACCAGGAGGCCATACTGCTTTTATCTTCACTAATCAGCCATTCGTCACTTTCGCGCCAGGAGGAGAAAACTGCAGACGGGATTGAAGCCTTTTTAGTCAAACATAAATTTGATCCAATTCGGCGCGGAAACAATGTAATTGCTTACTTTGATGGGGCAGGACCGGATCAACCCTATCTTCTGCTTTGCTCACACCATGATACTGTCAAACCCAATTCGCAATATACCAGAGATCCTTTTTCAGCTACTCAGGAGGATGGAAAATTATTCGGTTTGGGATCTAATGATGCTGGAGGTGCATTGGTCGCATTAATTGCAGCATTTATTACACTGGCTGAAAAAAAGGCTAAGATCAATATTATGCTTGCCGCCGTTGCAGAAGAAGAAATTTCGGGTAGTGGTGGGGTGATTTCAATTTTGGATGAAATGCCCGAAATAGAACTTGCTATTGTAGGAGAGCCTACGAAAATGCAGATGGCACTCGCGGAAAAAGGTCTCGTCGTCATCGATGCCATTGCCACAGGAATACCCGGACATGCGGCCCACAGCAATACGGTAAATCCCATAATCATAGCAGCTGAAGACATTCTCACCATCAACCAATATCAATTTGACCGGATAAGCCCTTATCTCGGTAAAACAAAAGCTTCGGTGACCGTGATAGATGCCGGAGAGCTACACAATCAGGTACCAGCCAGTTGTCATTTTGTCATTGATCTAAGAGTAAATGAGCTCTATACCCTTCAGGAAGTGGTAGACATTCTGCAGAAGCAAGTTCAGAGCAAACTTACGCCTCGTTCTCTAAGGTTAAAACCTTCCGGAATAAGCGGCGACCATAAAATCATTGAGATTGCCAAAAATCTAAGCATTCCCACTTTTGGTTCCTCGACATTATCAGATCAGGCATTATTGCCTTTTCCCTCCATTAAAATAGGTCCTGGCGATTCGCTGCGATCACATACCGCTGACGAATATATTTATATTAAAGAAATTGAAGAAGGCATTAAAACCTATCTTGAGATTATAGAAGCTTATCTGAAAACATGAAGATCTGGGAAAAAAATATTCCAACAAATCAAAAAATTGAGGCATTTACCGTCGGTGCTGATACCTACTATGATATGTTCCTCGCTCCGTATGATATCATAGGGTCACTGGCGCATATTAAAATGCTTAGGAAAATACAACTCCTGGAAGAAGAGGAGTACGAATTACTCGTCAAGGAACTTAAAAATATATATGCCCTTATTCAGGAGGAGAAATTCGAGATTACCGGTAATGCTGAAGATGTCCACTCGATGGTGGAATGGTTGCTGACCGAAAAGTTAGGAAGCATTGGAAAAAAGATTCATGCGGGACGATCAAGAAATGATCAAGTGCTCGTCGATCTTCAACTCATGTTTAGAGATGAAATAAAAACCATAGTTGAATCGATTGAAGTACTTTTTAAGCAGTTAATGAGCCTGGCTGACCAACACAGAGACGTCTTGATGCCCGGGTATACCCATCTTCAGGCAGCTATGCCTTCTTCCTTTGGCTTGTGGTTTTCTGCTTATGCCGAAAATCTAATCGATGATCTGTCCGTTTGGAAATCTGCCTTTACCACCATTGATCAAAACCCCCTGGGATCGGGTGCCGGTTATGGCACCTCTCTCCCACTCGATCGTACGTACACCACAGAACTTCTGGGCTTTAAAACCTTGGCATACAATGTGGTACATGCTCAAATGGGACGAAGTCGGTCAGAGCTATTTCTGAGTTATGCACTTTCTGCTACCGCCAATACCCTGGGCAAACTAGCCATGGATGTATGCCTGTACAATAGTCAAAATTTTGGTTTCATAAAGCTCGATGATGCATTTACAACCGGTTCAAGCATCATGCCTCACAAAAAAAATCCTGATGTTTTCGAATTAGTGAGAGCCAAGTGCAACAGAATCGGACAACTTCCTGGTCTAATCTCTGGTGCGTTTGGTTACCTTCCCAGCGGATACCACCGTGATTTCCAGCTATTGAAGGAAAGCGTATTCCCGGCGATAGCCGAAATTAAATCATGCCTGGACATCGTTACCTTAGCATTGCAAAATATTACCGTTCAAGTTGACTTAATGAATGATGCTCGATATCGTCTAACGTTCTCCGTTGAAGTAGTTAACCATCTGGTAAATCAAGGAGTACCGTTCAGAGAAGCATATCAGCAGGTGGCTAAGGATATTCAACAGGGATCATTTACACCTCCCTTAAAATTAGATCACACCCATGAAGGAAGCATCGGAAATCTATGCCTTCCGGAAATAAAGCAAAAGATGTCTGAAGCGATACAATTATTTGATTTCTCCTATCTTGAAAAAATTAAAAAACTCCTGGGTTAACATTTTCTGAAAATCTTATCAGTAAATTAAAAAATGCTCAAAAATAACCGTTGGTTTGTTCTACTTTTTATGGCATTGCTTCTTTTCTTAGGTGCCAAAGCATGTTCTCCCGTACCTCTTGTTTATGAAAGTAAATGCCGCGTGAAAAATGCTGTCCTAAAAGATTTACACAAGGATGAGAATGGAACCATATTTCTACATCTGGTGGATGATCAAACAACCTATTATATTACGAAACCTCGTAGCGCAGCGTCACTTGATCTGGACAATATGAGTGCGAAATTACTTAATGATTCAGTCACTATTAAATATCCAAGATATTGGACACCCCTTGATC
>JAGQWV010000921.1 GCA_020437045.1 Saprospiraceae bacterium
CTAGGAGACTGTTGAAATACCGAGATTGATGCTGCAGTCGTAAATCGTTGTGCCTGACGAGGCGAGATCGAGGGAGGCTACCCGTCGGTAACTGACTGAGGATCAACGAAGTCAGGTGCAAGGAGAACGACTGCGTATTTCAACAGTCTCCTAAAGCAAATCCTCCCTATGGATTTGATTGGGTACCCATTCCGGAAGCTCCGAACCATACCGGTAATTGTATCCGGCAATTCCCTGCAGGCCCCCACTGTGTATGACCATTATCGTTGATTCGGGAGGAATGATACCTACGCTGATGTTTTGAAATAGCTGAAAAAATAGCTTGCCGGTATACACCGGATCCAACAACACATCATATTCATGATAAAATTGTACGATGAAACTTTCCACTGCTTTGTTCCGCCTACCGTAACCACCCAGATGGGCCTCAATCAGACTAAGATTGGATTCAGGTACGCCAGTTTCCGAAATCAATGTTCTTTTTGTTCGGTCCAGATCAAATCCTTTGAGTACAATATAGGCATGTAGTTTTTCGAAGGGAAGCAGCTTTTGCAGGATGCCAAGGGTGGTGCTTCCGGTGCCATAAGCACACACCCAGAGGTCTATTTTGTCCTTGGTCTGTGCTCGGACTTCATCGACGATCTCACCGGCACCCTGCTGTGCCAATAAATGATGGCCGCCTTCTGGGATGATGTACGCCTGTGGGTACAAATGCTGAATATCCCGAATAAATTGTTGTTCGTCTTTTCGCTGATAGGAAGAGCGGTCCATCGGTTGGAGATGCATCTTCCAGGACCTGAATTGCCTGATGCTGGGGTTGTTTTCATCGATCTCTCCCCTGATTATTCCAGTGGTAGGTATGTCCAGAAGAAATCCGGCTGCTGCCGTCGCATATAAATGATTGGAAAAAGCACCACCGAAAGTAAGAATTTGTTGAGCTGGTAATCTTTTATATTCCTCCAGATGATACTTCAGTTTGCGAAATTTATTTCCCTGGCAAGGTCCATACAACAAGTCATCCCTTTTGATTAATATGCGGACCTGGTGATCATCCAGGAATGGTGAGCTTAACTCACTGATCGGTGATAATTTAGCTGAAAACATCCCTTTGGCAAGGTAAATAAAACGAGTGTATCTTTACAGCATGAGTGAAGCGAATCCAGAGCAGGGGCATTTACATTATTTTGAGGCGGACGAAGAACGCATGCATTTTTATACCCATATACTGGGCGTGCTATTCATCTTATTTTTTGGGCACTATCTCTGGAGTGCGGAAGATTTAAATCCCCGGCTGCAATGGGGATTACTAATCTACATGCTTACTTTTCTGGGAGTATTTTTAGCCTCATCTGCCTATCACTTTCATTACTTTAAAGATCACCGAAGGCAACTACGTAAGATCGATCACAGCGCCATTTATTTTTTTATTGCCGGTAGTAATACGCCTTATCTCCTTGGATTTACAGACGGATATTCTGGTGTTGTATTCCTTATCATGATGTGGATGATGGTGGTCATTGGTTTATTAATAAAATGGCTGGAAGTACAATTACCAGATTGGATCTCCCTGTTGTATTACCTCTTTATAGGTTGGTTAGGGGTCATCACTATGTATT
>JAGQWV010000922.1 GCA_020437045.1 Saprospiraceae bacterium
CCATTGACGCCAATGGATATTTCCAGGATCTCCGCATAGCCACTACTGAGATGATGACAAGTAGCGCAGGCAACATCTTTATCACCGGACAAGATCGGGTCAAAAAATAGCAACCTACCGAGTTCTATTTTATCCTGACTAGACAGGTTTTCAGCAGGACTCGTGACATGTTCTGGTAAAGCGGTAAATCGTACCCGGACAAAGGGTGTTTCATCTTTACTTTTGATCACTTCTTCATTCCCACATGAAAACAGGCTAGAAAGCAGCAGAATACAACAGACCTTAACAAGGCCATGTCTTAGATACATTCGTTCATTTTTCAACGGAAAAATAAAAATTCCAAGATTACCAATCGATGATTATAGTCATCGTACCGTGCAATAAGTGATTTTGAAGACTATAAATGATTGGGAAGATTGGGACCGCCTCGGCCCCCATCTATCTGGATAACCTTAAGTACCAGAAGAAGCCAGCTACCGCTAATTCTGCATCTCCATTTTTCTTCCGTACTTAAATCCTACGAAGATTATGATAATCGTACAAACCATTAAGAACAGAGCTACCGGCCGATCAAAAAAGCTCATTAAATCCCATTTTGATTTGATGGCGCTCACCATGAAATTTTGTTCAAGAATAGGTCCCAAAACCATTCCCAGCACCACCTGGGCCAAGGGGAAACCGCCTCTTTGCAAAAGAAAAGCTAAAAAGCCCATTCCTGCCATGATCCATACATCTCTAATTTCATTATTGATAGCATAGGATCCAACAACACACAGAGCCGTCACCACCGTTAGTAAAAGAGGCATTGGCGTTTTAATTAACTTTTTTGCCATTAAGGCACTGAGATAACCGTAAAAAGGGAGTAGAAAAACATTTGAGATTATGAATGTCAGATAAAGAGCGGTGATTAATCCTGGTTGTTGATCAAACAACAGCGGTCCCGGACTAATACCTTTCATCATAAAAACTCCCAGCACGATCGCTGTCACCGTGTCTCCCGGCAGCCCCAATGATAAGGCGGGAATCCAGGCACTGGCTACCGCAGCATTATTAGAACTGGTACCGGCCAGGATAATTTCATCATCTTCTTCATCTCCTTCTTTTCCCTTCTGGCGCATTTTTTCCAAGCTGGTCGAAACCCATGAACCAATATCGGCCCCGGCTCCGGGCAAGAAACCTACTAACACCCCAACCAGTGAGGAACGCAAAACCAACCATTTCTTTTTCAGGATCAGAAACAATGGTTTTAGGAAAAATTGATTTGCGGATGGATTACTGGAAAAAACGACATCAAATGTTTTACCTGGTTTAAAAAGATGATTGAGTACTTCAGAAAAACCAAATAATCCGATCATTGCAACGATATAATTTAATCCACCCATTAATTGGGTGCTGCCAAAATCAAATCGAGGATACCCCAGCGTCGGATCGACACCCACCGTTGAAAAAAGTACGCCTAATAGCAGCGAAGTCAATGATTTTAATGACGATCCACCAGAGGCAAAAACGCCAGCTGTCAGTCCAAGAACGGCAATCCAAAAATATTCAAATGAACTAAACTGACGAGCGAAAGACACGATAATCGATGCTGTCAGAATTAATAGTAAAGCACCAATAATTCCTCCTACTGCCGAGCCCATGGCACTTAATCCTAACGAATAAAGCGGACCTTCACGACGTGAGAGCCCAAAAAGCTTTTCAAAATAAGCTGCACTCGCAGGCGTCCCGGGAATCCGTGCTACAGTAGAGCCCACATCACCGGCGAAGATAGCTACCGATGAAATGGCAATAATTGCCGGAAGAGCAATCGAAGGATCCAGAAAAAAGGCAATGGGTATAAACAAGGCTATGGCTAGGGTCGCTGTCAAGCCCGGAATCGCTCCAAATATAGCACCGTAAAGTCCGCCTAGCAATAATGCTAAAATACCCTGTAAACTAAAAATTTCGCTCATAGGGGGACATGTAAAATTTGATTGAAAATAAGATATATAAATCCAGTTGTGATCACTGAAGTAAGCAAAGCACTAATTAATCGTAATTTCAATAAGAATCCCACCA
>JAGQWV010000923.1 GCA_020437045.1 Saprospiraceae bacterium
TGTTCAACGGTGCTGGCATAACCATACTTTACCTGCCCCCAGGACGTGATGCCGGGGCGTACTTTCAGCAGATGTTTATAGTGAGGAGCTCTTTCCATGATTTTCTGAATATAATAAGAACGTTCCGGCCGGGGTCCCACTAATGACATCTCACCCTTGAGTACATTCCAGAATTGAGGTAGCTCATCCAACCTCCATTTACGCAGCGTTGCTCCAAAAGGGGTACATCGGGCATCGAGATCATGTGACAATTGGGGACCATTCGTTTCGGCATTTTGGTACATCGACCGAAACTTATAAATCGTAAATGGTTTTCCTCCGTATCCGATTCGCTCCTGATGATAGATCACCGGTCCTGGAGACGATAATTTGATTCTCAAAGTGATATAGAGGTACACCGGCGCCAGTAAGATCAGCAGTAAAAAGGAAGCCACTACATCGAAAACCCGTTTGAGCAGTCTTTGCCACCGTGGCATCAAACCTTGTTGAATCTCGATCAGTACCGCGCCATAAACATGATTCATTTTCACTGTTCCCAGCATAATATCATACATATCCGGTATGATCTTTACCAGTAGACGGTCTTCATAGTCAAATAGTATATCCAGAATGGACTTTAACTTGCCATGTTCGGAGGTTTCGATGGCAATAATTACCTCTTCTACTTCCTTCTCTTCGATAACACTTCCGATATCGGGAATATCTCCCAGTTTGGGTAAATATTTGAGAAGGTCGTTGGTGGAGTGACCGTTTGCATCAATAAATCCAACGAACTTATAACCCAGCCCTTTTCGCAGGCCACTGACCTCTTCATACATTTCGACCGCCAGCTCATTTCCCCCGACGATCACGGTGGGATATTGCACCAGACCCGCCTTAAGACGGCGACTGGCTCTGGTCAGTAATATGGATCTTGAGGATACCGTAAGAATAAACTGGAGGAAAAATAAGACAATGAACGATTCGATATAACCCGTATAATAGACCACCGTATCATCAAGAATCAATGTAAAAAACAAGAACAATACACCAACAAAAATCAGCCAAAAGGTTCGGGCAAAGGTCTTTATCCTTGACTTCCGGTAAAGATCTTTATACTCATCGAATATAGAATAGAGCAGCACCCAACCGAGCGGAATTAAGACAATGCCGATGTAAAAGTTGTGATCATCGAGCATATCCCAGGTAAAAAAACCATTCTCCTCTCTTTTGCGATACCCAAAAAAGCATCCCCAGGCCAGCATGGCCATTAAAAAGTCAAAGACTCCATAGATAATAATATCTCGGGTTCGCTTGTTTTTCACGGCCGGAAATGTAACAATTTTATATTATCTATAATCACCTCTTGCTCTGCTTTACCGGACGAGTCATCATACGTGGAAAGGAAAAGAATTTTGACGTCATTGCCTTTGGCAGCCTCGACTTCCGCCGTAAAATTGACATAAATTTTCTGAGGTTCCAAATCATTGTCAAACAGTAACAATTTGTACAATTTGTTTCCACCTTCCGATTGCAAACCAACAGCTAATGCCGTCTCCGCTGCATATTCCAGCTCCAGAAAAACGGGTGACCCATCTGTAGGAAGGTTACTCAGGAAGAAGTTGCTGGCCACTTCCAGTTGGGGTTGAGAGGCACTCAGGACCGCTCTGGCCGATTTACCTTCGATCGCATTCACCACCGAAACCTCAAACAGGGTTAAACTGTCGCCATCCAAATCATCCCGAAACAAGTTGCTGGATTCAAAGTCCTCTACCAGAGCAAACCGGGTATTTGGACTATACGCAAAAGTAGGGGTTATAGGGATGCTGCCTCCTGGATGCACATCAATCCTGGTACTCCAGGGTACCATCAAAGGATAAATCGTTGGCGCTGCGGCCTGACCATTTTCCCGAATGCCCGGATACATATCCAACCTCACCTGATCATCGCCTAATAAAGGAATTTCTGACGGCACAGAATAAGCCCCAATAAACTGGCTGTCCGCGTAAGTCCAGACTTCGGTAATAAGCTGATGTACGGTACCCTGACCGGTTGATACCTTAAAATCTACGTTTTCAACAGACAGGAAAGAAGGGACTCCCGCTTGTTCACCTTTACTGCAGCCATACACAAGAAGAAGGAAAAATAATGCTGATCGAAGATGTGTCATGCAAGCGCCTTGTCCAGATTTTGTTGAATCTCTTCGGAAATATTAAACGCCAGTCTTAAAGCATCCAAGGCTGCTTCGATTCCAACTTCGGGGGTCTGGTTTTCCAGAATGGATCTGGCAAAACATTCCAACTCCATTTGAATCGCATTGACGGGCTGGGTCTCGGGCATTTCGATCCTTACCGTTTTGATTCCATCGGCAGTCTCCAGTTCAAAAGTGTTAATGTCTGTCGCCGGCTCAGATAGTGGCCCCTCTTCCATACGAATAATTTGAGCGGTTCGCTCCAGGAAGTCAAGACCAATGTAGGCGTCCGGTTGAAAAATTCTCATCTTCCGCATGTTTTTGAAAGACATTCTGCTGGCGGTCACGTTGGCAACGCATCCGTTCTCCCATTCGATTCTGGCATTGCCAATATCCGGTGTTCTACTTACCAGACACACTCCGTTTGCAAATATTCTTTTTACGCGGGAGGGGACCAATTTCAAGATGATATCCAGGTCATGTATCATGAGATCAAGTACAACGGAGACGTCGGTTCCACGGGGATTAAAATTGGCCAGTCGATGCACCTCAATAAATTTTGGATTAATCTTTAACTGCTGAATGGCTAACATCGCGGGATTAAAACGCTCAACATGCCCTACTTGTGCAATAACTCCCATCTCCCGCTGAGTTTTCAGCAAGTCTTCACCTTCCTGCACCGTAGCGGTCACCGGTTTTTCGATAAAAACATGCTTCCCTCGTCCCATGGCTTTAGCTGCCATCAGATGGTGACTCAATGTTGGTGTGACAATATCCAGCGCATCGACTGAATCAATAAGTTCGTCCAGATTTGTAAACGATGGCACTTGCAATTCAGATGAGACGGCCTGAGCCCGGGAGCTATCCGGATCATAAAACCCGACCAGTTCTAATTCCGGTACTTCCTTAATACATTTCACATGTATTTTTCCGAGATGCCCGACACCAGCAACTCCGATTTTAACTCTTTTCATCGATAATGCATTAAAAGTAGACCAAAGGCAGTTACCAAAAACAATAAGGCAGAGGCCATCTTCACAGAAAAATGGATATAATTGACAAAGGTGAGAATCTCTTTTTCAGAATCCGGATATCTAGGGATAATTTCTTCTTTTAATTTCTTCCGGTTAAAGATGTGCTCCGTTTTAAAATCAATCTGATGATTGATTAGGTAATGATAAACCTTTAATACCTTCCAGCGAAAGTAGAAATTGACAAACAGCAGTGCGGCAAACAGTCCCAACACCAGGGAAATACCAAATGTATACATGAGGTGATACCGGTTGATCCGGTACAAAAATATAAATCTGTATCTATCGTCTACCCGAATATCTACCAACCAGTCATTTTGAATGACTGGGATTTTCAATCTTTCCGGTAAAAATCAGTGTACCTGTTTGATTATTTCTAAGTAAGAAGACAAAAGGACGGTCAAAACTCAATAGAGGGGGTGCTGAAGTCTCACCAATACCAACGCTGGTCACCGCCGCACCTTCGGCTCCTTTTTCATCAATCTTCAGATAGGTTCTATGGCTGACCCTGGAAATAAATAGATTCCCTTCTGAACCACTACCTAAGTTGCTAAAATCAGCAAGGTTCGGATCAAAGGCGATCTCCATTCCCATCTTCTTTAAGACCTCGTTGAGCAATATTTTATATTCAATTTCAAATTTTGGTACCTGTAAATAAATTCTTCCTCTGACCAGATCAGTGGTGTATAATTTTTCCAGACGGGAGCCATCCAAACCGGCAATAAAAGTGTTGCAGGAAAGGCCTTTCGGTGGTAATAGTAAAATAATACTATAGCTCGTATCTGCAAAGGGTAGCTCTACCGAGGTAAAGTCATTTTGTTGATAAAATCTCAAGGTATTTATATCCTGGAACATCATATCGGTGACTACCATAGACCCGTCAGCCAACTCAAATTCATTTTCTCTGGTACTCTCTTCAGCGAAAGGGTACCGCCAGTCAGCTTTAAAATAGAGGGCATTCATCAAATACATTATTTCTTCTGCGCTGATTTGCTCGATGATCTTCTCTATTCTTCCATTAGTTGCCGTTTTAACCCAATCATTGATTTTATTCAAAGCTGATGGATCACTAAATGTCAAGGGATTGGGATCCGCTTTAAAGTACTTCTGACTGTAATCTAAAAAGTCTGATTTGGGATGCATTCGGTCCTTATCCCAAAAAACTGCATTAGCGCTATGTAAAATATTACCGGGTCCTTCCAATTCCTGTATTAGAGATTCAAAAGCATATCCAAGGTTTAAGGTATCGTTGCCTAATCCAAGACTTTTGGCCATCTGGATTCTGGTGTCATCTGCCGCTCCCTGATAAGTCATATAAAGAGCTGCAGCAACACTCAATGGAGAAATATTCAAGTTGTCTGTGTTACTCTCGACACTAACCAAATCCTGGAACAGTTGCCATTGAAAAGACTGAAGACCCATCTCCAGTTTTTCCTGGGTCAATTCATCTGTGCTCTTTAGTTGATTTTCATCGCTTTTATTGCAGGAAAAAAGGACAGCCAAAGCGAAAAAATAAAAGTATTTCAACATGTCTCTAAGATTAGTTCTACCATTAAAGACGCAATTAGAGCCCACATCGTTGGTCAATAAACGAAAATGGCCTAAAAAAGAAAAAACGTCAGGTTTTTTCCTGAACGGCAAGTACGGCCTCCATCTTTTCGGCTATATACCTGGCTGTGTAGGAATCCTGGTTTTCCACCAACGCTTCGGGAGTACCCTGAAAGAGTACTTTGCCACCATGGCGGCCACCCCCTGGTCCAAGATCTATAACCCAATCAGCACTTTTAATCACATCAAGGTTGTGCTCGACAATCAGTACGGTATGACCTTGCTCGACCAGGGCATTTAGCGCTTCCAGCAATCGACGTACATCGTGAAAGTGCAATCCCGTCGTTGGTTCATCAAAAATAAAGAGAATGTGTTCATTCGATCGTTCTCGTCCCAGGAACGAAGCCAGCTTTACTCTTTGCGCTTCTCCCCCGGATAAGGTACTGGATGATTGTCCGAGTTTCACATAACCCAGTCCAACATCTTCGAGGGGCTTCAGCTTATAGACGACCTCATTCTGTCCTGCAAAGAATTCGATTGCTTCCTCTATCGACAATTGGAGAATATCAGAGATGTTCTTCCCATTGTATTTTACTTCCAGAATTTCCTTCTTAAACCGGTGTCCTTTACAATCTTCACATTGTAATCGCACATCGGCTAAAAACTGCATTTCCACCACAATCTCACCTTCTCCCTGACAGGTATCACAGCGGCCACCTTCCACATTAAACGAAAAATGCTTGGGCTGATAGCCTCTGATTTTACTTAACTGCTGATTGGTCATCAGCTTGCGAATTGCGTCGTAGGCCTTCACATAGGTGACTGGATTAGATCGCGAAGATTTTCCGATCGGTTGCTGGTTGATCAGTTCCAACTGGGTAATAGCGGACAGATCTCCGGTGACCGATTTGAAATTACCCTTGATTTTTCGGGAGGGATCGTCCAGATAACTTTTCAGGCTTTCAAAGATTATGTCGTGTACCAGGGTACTCTTGCCGGACCCAGAGACACCAGAAACGACAGTCATAGTATTAAGGGGAATCTCCACATCGACATTTTGGAGGTTGTGCATCCGGATCCCGGAAAAGTGGACCTTATTAGAGCCCTTGCGTCTACGCTCCGGAATCGGTATAAACTTCTTATACTGCAGATAATCAGCCGTCAGACTACCCTTCTTCGCCGTATTCAATTTGGAAAAAGGTCCGGCAAAAACCACCTTCCCCCCGTGAATGCCGGCTTCGGGCCCCATATCCACCTGATAATCAGCGCTGCGGATCACGTCTTCTTCATGCTCTACCACAATCACCGTATTATGCAGATCACGAAGTTCTTTCAGTACTTGTACCAACTTTTCCGTATCCCGGGCATGCAGGCCAATACTGGGTTCGTCCAGAATGTACATAGAATTGGTAAGATTACTTCCTATGGACTTGGTCAGGTTAATACGTTGGGTCTCTCCTCCACTCAGTGTTGATGAAACCCGGTCCAGATGCAGATAGTCAAGCCCCAAGGCACAGAGATTCTTCAACCTTGAGACGATCTCGATGAGTAGACGTTTCGCCACTATTTGATCGTGATCGGATAATTTGATGTCTTCAAAAAAAGAAAGGAGTTGATCAATAGGCAGGTTGATGAGTTGATTGATACTGTGACCAGCCACTTTCACATAGGACGCTTCTTCTCTAAGTCTTGATCCCCGGCATTCATTACACACCGTCCTGCCCCGGTAGCGGGCAATCATCACCCTGTTTTGAATCTTATATGATTTCTTTTCCAGGTGGTCAAAAAAATCATGGATCCCTTTAAAATATTCATTTCCGTCCCAAAGTAAATCCTTTTGCTCTTCATTTAAATCTTCATATGAACGGTGAATTGGAAAATCAAAATGATGAGCAGTTTGCAATAATTTTTCCAAATACTTACCCGATTTTTCACCTTTCCAACAATGGATGGCTCCCTCATAAACCGACAGGGTGGGATCAGGGATGACTTTATCTTCGTCAATACCCATCACCCGGCCAAAACCCTCACAACGAGGGCATGCTCCAAATGGGTTATTATAATTAAACAAATGTTGATTGGGCTCGATAAAAGTAATCCCATCCAATTCAAATTTGTTATTAAAAAAAGCCTCATCTCCTCCACTGTTTTGCACATAACACTCTCCCCCACTTTCACTGAAAGCCGTCGATACCGAGTCGGCAATTCGCTTCCGGTTCTCTGTATTTTCAGGCTCTACCACAAATCGATCGATGACTACTCTAATCTTGGTTTTTTCGACATCTGCGATCCGCTTCTGTAATATTTTATCTTTCGACTGGAGCATATCTTCTATAAAGTGCTGCTCATTTTCGTACTCCACCCGTGAATACCCTTTTTGTAGAAGTAGGGTCAACTCCTGTTTAATGGTCCGTTCTACATATTGTTGGTGCAAGGGGATCAGCAGGATCACCCTGCTTTCTGGAGGTAACGCGTGGATATATTCCACCACATCTGAAACTTCATGTTTCTTCACCAGCTCTCCCGAAACAGGAGAATAGGTTTTTCCAATCCGCGCATATAGTAATCTGAGGTAATCATAGATCTCAGTTAGGGATCCCACCGTACTTCTCGCATTACTGGTGGTCACCTTCTGCTCGATCGCGATAGCAGGGCATATACCCTTGATAAAATCCACTTCCGGCTTTTTCATCCGGTTGAGAAATTGTCGTGCGTAAGAAGACAGACTTTCTACATATCTGCGCTGTCCTTCCGCATATAAGGTATCAATGGTGATCGAAGATTTGCCTGATCCAGATACTCCCGTCACCACAATCAGTTGATTTTTAGGTAGTTCAAGATCAACATTCTGCAGATTATTTGCTCTTGCTCCTTTGATCGATATAGTATCTCTTAACGATTTTGTCATATAAATAGGCCCTGAAAGATCAAAAACTTAAATGTTAAAAAATCTGAAATCTGAAAAAGTTGGTCTGATTCTTGTAAAAATTACAAATGAATCTATATTTTTGACTTGCCGCCAGTAACATGGAGGCAAAATTAAGAGTCTAGTTAAACAATAGTTAATAAACCAGACTTTTAAGAACAGTTAAATTTGATTCTTTATTTTAGAGATTCCGAATCTCCGTAACTTCACTAAAAAACTGGATTGCTTATAGAGTAAAACTTATACACGACAAACATAATTGATAACTAAACCAAATTGTAGTCGTATGCAAGTTACTCCTTTTAGCGACCAGGAACTAATCCAACAATACTTAGATGGCAACGAAAGAGCTTTTGAAGAACTCTTAAATCGCCACCGTAGCAAAATCTACACTTCCATCTACCTATTCGTAAAAGAACAGAGTCTAGCCGAAGATATCTTCCAGGAAGTTTTTATAAAAATTATTAATACCCTCCGTAGTGGGAAGTATAATCATGAGGGTAAGTTTGTACAGTGGGCCATGCGTATAGCCTACAACATGTGCGTAGACCAGTTTCGACGTAAGAAACGTCGTCCTCAGGTTGCTCCAACCGAATCCTTTGATATTTTCGATGTCCTTCATGTATCAGAGGAAAATATGGAGACTACGATGATCAAGAGTCAAACACATGAAAGAATCAGACACCTGGTAGACAGTCTACCTCCCGAGCAGCGGGAAGTGGTGATCCTCCGACATTATGCCGATATGAGTTTCAAAGAAATTTCGCAATTAACCCGGGTAAGCATAAATACTGCACTTGGTCGTATGCGATATGCCTTGATTAATATCCGCAAAATGGTCGAAGAAAAAGAAATTATCCTTCAGTAGATATAGAGATATTCTATTTACCGTAGTTATCAAAAAATGGCCTGGCTGTAATAACAGCCGGGCTTTTCTATTTACGGTCTTCATCTCCTGGGAGTGCTTAAATTGTTAAAGTTTATTTTAGCAGTAAAAGCTGTCGTAACTTTAGTATAAACGGACTTCCCATGAAATATCCCTTACTCCTTTCACTTTGGATAGCCATTACTGCCACCACCGGTGCCCAAACTTTTGAGTACGCAATGACCCAACCAGAATATGTAGGGTCAGAAATCAACCAGATCGTACCTACCCAGGAACGAATATATCTTGCGGGAGGGCAAAGCTGGTGTCACCAACCAGCTATCTGGATATTCGACACCACCGGTCAATTGCTCACAGTTCGCCAATTTTCTGTTGACAATACGTATGGCACCATATCCCAGTTACTGGTAGATTCTCTAACTGGTGATCTAACTGCCTTGCTTAATATTAAGGTCAAATATCAAGCTGGGGCTAACAAAGTAAAAATATTGCGATTGAACCCCGATCTGGAGATCATAGATGAATATACTTTTGAAGACCACCTCACTGATCAATTTGCTCAATCGGCATTTCTCACTGATAGTAGTCTTTATCTTTTAACCGGATCGAATCTTTCCATTTTTAACGAAGACTTCTTAAAAGTTAAAGACGTAAATCTCCCGGTGACCATCGAAAATGAAGCGACACTCCTATTAAAAGATCATCATCTTTTATTTTACGATAATCAAATCCACAATACGATATTCACGCTGGATATGGCAGCAAATGGACTTTCCAGTATCAAAACCGATCCTTTTGATGAGCTCGTCATTTTTAAAGATTTTATTTTTATCGGCCATGAAAATGTTATTGACAAATACGACTTATTCCAACTAAATCAGGTCGATCGTCAAATATTTCCTTTGTACGAATCCCTGGAACTAGTGGTGATTAATGAAGGCTTCCTGCAAATCATTGGCCACCTGGTAAATGGTATGACCTACATCAATTATTTTACGGAAGAGTTGAAAAACGCTTTGCCGGAACAAATTAGACCTCTTTATGAAAAAAATTTTACCGGAGCTATTGACCAAAATCGGGAGCTATACCAAACCAGCTCCTACCGCAAGCAGTGGCCACAAAAAAATACTGACTTTCCTAGTGCCGATTTTATACCTGTACTTCGTAAAAAGCACATCGCTTTTCCATTCTCGATTGAACGGCCAAGTTTAGAAATCACAGACGTCGAAATCACCAACAAGCTTCAACCCTTCCACTGCGATACCACGTACGCTGCAAAACCTTTTTGTGTGTACTCCGGTGAGTATCTTCATTATAAAATTACGGTCAAAAATACCGGAATGATACCAATCCAGAACTTTGCTTACTATTCTAATAATGTCGACAATTTATTATGCTATTCATATAATGGCTATCACTATGTAGACGACCTGAATCTCCAACCCGGCACCAGCATGACCATGGAAGATTCCATGCAATTGCATGTACTCCTGAATTATCCCAATCTGGAATTTTATGCGGTAGCTCCTAACCATTTGACATCCGATATTCCCACCAGTACTTTTTCTATAGAAAATGCTACCACCGGCAGCCTCCTCATCAATGCACCAGAATCTATTTATATCTATCCAAATCCCACTAGTGATTATATTTATATTGATGATAATAAGCTAAACGGCCACACTTATGAAGTAGTTGATTGGGCCGGTAAAATAATTCAACAAGGCACCATAAACAATGCCCAAATTGATGTTTCTCAATTGTCAACAGCTCCCTACAGCATTAAAATAAAAAATCAGCGAAAATTATTCGTTGGACATTTTATTAAAAATTAATTCATCATCCACCATCTGCTATGAAAAATATCTACATCTATATTTTTATTCCTTGTTTCTCAATTTTTACAATTTTGTCCAGGGGACAAGATTTTGAGTACGCAATGACACAATCCGATTTCTCGCAAACGACGATCAATGATATGATTATTGTGGGAGATCGAATATACCTGGGAGGAAGCCAAAATCTTGGAGGACCTCCCCTACTTATCGTCTTTGACACACTAGGAAACCTGATAAC
>JAGQWV010000924.1 GCA_020437045.1 Saprospiraceae bacterium
CCCTGGTCAATGGAGAGGTAGACACTAATGCCGTCCAGGATATTATGCACTCGATGATGGTCATCAATCCCAGTGTCGAAGTATACTTGCTGGATGTAAAGGGCCATATCATTACCTATGTAGCGCCCGATAAGAAAGTCAAATTACAGGACGTAAACCTTGAGCCAGTAAAAGATTTTATAAAACGTGAAGATCATCGGATCATCAAGGGCGATGACCCTCGTAATCCGGGGCAAGCCAAAGTGTTTTCCGCCGCAGCCATCAAGGAAGGAGATCAGATACAAGGTTATGTTTATGTGATCCTTGCCAGCGAAGAACAGACCTCTGCCATGTCCATGTTGTTTGGTTCGTTTATATTAAAAATTGGCGTCCGGACGGTACTCATCTCTGTACTGGTGGCAGTTGTTTTAGGGTTACTGGCTTTTCTGTATCTGACGGATCACCTGCATAAGGTTATGTATACTGTACGTCGGTTTAAAGAAGGTGATCTAACTGCCAGGGCAAATGCTCATGGTGACTTTGCTGAATTGGGAGAAACATTTAATGAGATGGCAGATCAGATTGTTGGAAATATAAACCAACTAAAATCGGTGGAGAAATTACGGAGAGAATTGATCGCCAACGTTTCTCATGATTTGAGAACTCCCTTAGCCATTATGAGTGGATATATTGAGACGCTTTTAATTAAAAAGGATTTGAGTGATGCAGATCGCCAGCGATACTTAAAGATCGTCCATCATAGTAGTGAAAATTTATCCACCTTAATAGATCAGCTTTTCGAATATTCGAAATTAGAAGCGCATGAAATCCTGCCGGAAAAAGAACCCTTTCAGATATCAGATCTGATCCAGGATATTATGATGAAATTTAGTGTATTGGCAGAGGAAAAAAATATTCAGATGGAATTGGATGCATCACCTCATTTGCCTATGGTTTTTGCTGATATTGGCTTGGTTGAAAGGGCAGTTAGTAATCTTATTGACAATTCGATAAAATATGGTAGAATGAATGGATTGGTCAATATTAAACTGGATTCTTCTCAGGATGCGGTTAGTATTTATGTAAGTGATGACGGACCTGGTATCCCCGAAGCAGAACAATCGCATATTTTTGAAAGATACCGAAGAGGAGACCGGACAACTGTAGGTAAGAGAGGTGCCGGTCTGGGATTGGCAATTGTCAAGAAGATCCTGGAGATTCATAATCAAAGTATCAAGGTTTTTTCCGAAGCCGGAAAGGGAGCGACTTTTATTTTTAACCTTCCTGCCTATCATCCGGCCTAACAAAGAGCGTAACTTTTTTGCTGTTTAAACAATTGCTGGTAAATTGGAATTATATTTAAACAAAATCATCTGATTTCATGGAAAAGCACTATTCGAAGGAAGACCTGACTGTTATTTGGAAATCCGATCTGTGTATTCATTCAGGCAATTGTGTTCGAGGACTAAAGGCTGTCTTTGACCCTGATCGAAGGCCCTGGATCGATATGTCTGCTGCAGATAAAGAACGGATTGTTGAACAGGTGAAAAAATGTCCATCCGGAGCGCTGAGTTATAAGTGGGCAGAAGATCCTACTGAAATTGATCAGATAGAAGAAATGGTCGAGGTGACGGCAATACCCAATGGACCCCTTCAGGTTAATGCTTCCTGTGAGGTGACCTTGCCCGATGGTGAAATTGTAACGAAGAAAAATAAAACCTTCTTTTGCCGGTGTGGGTGGTCTTCCAATAAACCTTTTTGTGATGGTAGTCATAAAAAAGTGGGATTTCAGGGTTAGAAAAAAAGCGATATGAGTGAAATTAATTGGGCCAGACTTTATTCATCCCCTTCGGAAGTGCTGATAGCCATTCTAAAGGGTAAATTGCACGAGAATCAAATTGCTGCGGTAGAACTCAGTAAGAAAGATACCGTTTACAATGTTTTTGGTGAGATAGAATTAATGGTACCTCAAGATCTGTTTACGGAAGCTTTAGATGTCCTGGCAGATTTTAAAGAAGAAATTGCTGCGGAGGAAGATAATAGTGACTGATGTTTTGTGATCTGAAAAAAGCAAGAGGGTTCTTGAAAGATGTTTCAATAATATTGAAAGAGCTGAATAAATCTTTTGCTGTAATTATCCTTAAATGGTTCGGGGTTATCTTCGATGCAATTCCTGTGAAAAATGTCTAGATAATTAGCATTTTATTTGATTAGTGATAGACCCATTAAAGTCTCTTTTCCACAAAAAATTTTGAGAATTATGAAATTAAATAAGTTGAGCGACGAAGAAGCCAGGGTTATTCAAAATAAAGGTACAGAAAGACCTTTTACCGGCAGGTTTAATCATCATAAAGCAGAAGGTGTTTATTTATGTAAGCAATGTGACGCTCCTCTTTACACATCTGATCATAAATTTGTTTCACATTGCGGTTGGCCGAGTTTTGACGACGAAATAGAGGGAGCGGTAAAACAAGTTGCTGATGCCGATGGCAGACGAACTGAAATTGTATGCGCCAATTGTGGTGGTCATCTTGGCCATGTTTTTAAGGGAGAATATCTCACACCAAAAAATCTCAGACACTGTGTTAATTCGATCTCCCTAAAGTTTGTCCCGGTCGAATATCTGGATAATCCGCAAGAGGCTCCACAAGTCGAAATTGGTTAATTGATCTCATAAAGTAGGTGCCTGGGAAATATGCTATCTTACCGCCATGATGGAAAATGGAGATGCAAAGATGTCCTTAAGTTCAGAAAGCAAGCGATCCTTCAATCGCTTTCTGACAATTATTATTCTGATCATGATTTTTACAGGTTTTATTGCCTTGTGGGACAACTGGGGCGATGATGTCGTGGAAGAAACAGGATTGAACGAAACCAAGCGGGTAGCTTTACCTGATGATGTCAAAATAATGTTGCAGCCCCAATCTCTGCTCCGGTTTCAGAAAGGCGCTGCGCATAAAATCCTCATTCAGGGGTCGGCAGATGTCGAAATCGGTCCGGGAAAAGTGAGTCGGGAAATTTCGATTGAGACACTGGATTTGACCGCCAAAACAAAAAAGGGACAGTTTAATGTCGCAACCGGTATGGAGGGTACCTCAATTGAGGTTATAACCGGTAGAATTCAGGTTATTTTAAAACCGTTGAGCGCTGGTGGTTTGTTTTTGGATGAAGGTGAACAATATCAATATAAAAGGGAGAAAGACCTTTAACGTGTGATTTATGAGTGTCGGGGTAACATTATCGATATTGTGACGTTAGTTTTTCAATGTAAAGTGCATACCGATTCCCCTGTGGCCTTATTTAATATGCCACTACGTATACTTCGGCATAATATTGGTAGGCCATTTATTTGATAATTGACCACACTTTTGACAATTTTACATTCATGAGATACTTGGCAGGAAGCCTGCTGGCAGGAAT
>JAGQWV010000925.1 GCA_020437045.1 Saprospiraceae bacterium
CCATTAGCAAGATTACCAGGTATTTATACATTAGATATTTTGGGATACAATGGATGTCCGGCTCAAGATACAGCCATTGTTTATTACACCGATCCCCTTCCTAACCTGTCAGCATTGGGAGATACGATCGATTGTATAGATACGGTCGGGAATGTAGCGTTTATGACCGATGCTGCACCAGGATATTCATTTCGATGGCTTGATCCCGGAGGAAGGATAAACAACAATGCCGCTATTCAAACTACGTTGGTGGGCCCATATCAGATTGAGATCATCGATATCAATGGTTGCCTGGCCATTGCCAGAGCTGAAATAGATATCGACACCATATCTGTTGGTCAAATGATTACCGGAGGTATTATCAGTTGTCTCGAACCCTCTACTCAACTGACATTGGATACGATTTACCCGTTTTTGGGATATAGTTGGTCGTTTGATTCGCTCTTTGTTTCTGATCAACCAGAACCCTTGGTTGACACCGGTGGTATTTTTACCCTGACGACAACAAATATCAATGGCTGTCAAAGACACATCAATTACCAGGTGGAGGCAGATACCGTATCTCCTGATTTTGATCTCGCCGATCATGACCTCAATTGTGAAAATACCAGACTCACCCTTGGGCCATCCCGTACCAATGGCAGTTGGTCCTACTTTTGGACGGGTCCAGGTGACTTTACTCTGAACAAGCCTTTTCCCACCATTACCGGGCCGGGAAGATATACCCTTACGGCCACGGGGCCAAATGGATGCAGCCGGAGTGTGAGCTCTGATATTCATGCAGATTTTGAAGCACCCGTCGTTACGCTAGACAGCACATTCTTGCCTTGCAACAGTGATTCCGCCAGCTTGAGTTTTGTGACTACCGACTCTTTGAAGGAGACCAACTGGTTTGGTCCGGATGGTTATTACCGATCGACCGTTGATGCGGCTACAGATGCTGCCGGGTGGTACTATATTTTGGCGAAAGGTTTTAATGGCTGTGAAGCGCTGGACTCACAATTTGTCAGTGCAGTACCGTTGTTAGCCCCCTTAAGTATAAGCAGTCAAAAGATAGACTGTACGCATTCTACAGGTTATGTACAAATTGATAGTAGCTATGCAGACTATCGATATCTTATTCTCACTGAAAGTAACGATACGATTACATCAGGATTTACACAGGCGCTGGACGCTCAGACTTACCGCATTGTCGCTGAGCACCTTCCCAGTGGGTGTGTATTGCAGGATAGTATTGACATTCCTGCGGATACGATGCCCCCCTTTCTCCGGATTCTGGAAATGGACTCCATTATTTGTGAACATAGAGAGATAAGGTTAGGATCGGAGGTGGATACAGCTGTGCTCTACCAGTGGTCGACCCTCGATGGCCGATTGATTGGACCAACGCAAAATGAGGTGGCTCGTTTGGATGTACCCGGCACCTATACGTTAACGGTATCCAGTATCTCCAACGACTGTATCTCTGAAAGTTCGGTGCTGATTGAGGAGAAATTTAGCAATCTCCAGCAGATGTTTCTAAGTGCTAATGATGCCAGTTGTGACGGTGAAGATGATGCCATTATCATTATTGATAGTATCCTGGGAGGGCAGGGTCCTTTTACTTTTTCGATCAATGATGAATATTTTTCCAGTCGAAATGTGTTTCCTTTTCTCCATCCGGATTTATATCGCATTTATCTAAAGGATGTCAACGGGTGTGCACTTGATACCACCATTATGGTTGGACGCTATCCGGATTTTAGCCTGAGTTTAGGCGATGATGAAATATTCGTTAACCTTGGAGATAGTGTCACTTTGCAGGCTAGTGTTGGCCTTAATCCGTTAGATATCGAAAGGATAACCTGGTTGTTGCCGGATAGCGTTTCTTGTCAGGACTGTCTCGAACAACAGTTATTTCCTACCGATAATCGATCTTATTTGGTTTCAGTTACTTCTGTCAATGGTTGTACCAGACAAGATACGGTCTTCATCCGGGTAGCCGATCCTGATCGGATTTTTGTTCCGAATGCTTTTACACCCAATGGTGATGGCATCAATGATTTTGCTGAGGTATTTACCGGCAATGAAGTCGAATTCATTTCTTCATTTGAAGTGTATGATCGATGGGGAAATAGCGTTTTTCTGGCATCTGATTTTTCACCGGGAGCAGTCAATGCCCGTTGGGATGGTTCTTATCGTGGTCAACCGCTCAATCCTGGAGTATACATTTATTTACTGAAAGTTGTTGATATAAGAGGTACCGTTAAGTCAAAAGTGGGAGAAATCAATCTCTTGCGTTAAGTCAATGGATATCGAAAGGCCTAAAGGTATTGGGGGACATCACGGTTATAAGGTAGATGCTATCATTGCATCCGAAGACAAGCAAGTGCCTCAACCATTGCCAACTGTTCTTTTCGAGTCAGGTTTGAATTATCAATAACGACAGCATCTGAAGTTTTTATCAAAGGGCTTGTGGACCGGGTTGAATCAATATGGTCTCGATGAAGCAGATTTTCCCGCACTTCCTCATGTGACATCTTAAGTCCCTTTGAATGTGCTTCCAGGTATCGGCGTTGGACTCGTACATCAATTGAAGCAGTGAGAAATATCTTTACCTCGGCATCTGGAAAGACGACAGAACCAATATCCCGTCCATCCATTACGACCCCTCTTTGCTTTCCGATTTGTTGTTGCATGGCCACTAAAAATGACCGTACTTCCGGACGAGCGGAGACCTCACTGACAAGATTGTTTACCTCTGGGGTTCTCAGTTGATCTACCAGGCGACGCTCTGCCAGATAGACGCCAGATTGTCCTTGAGCATCGATACGAAGAGATAATCCCATGTGGTTCAGTGCTGAAAGAACTGCCTGATCGTCAGTCAGGTCAATTTTCTCAGACAAAAAATTAAAGGTCGCGGCCCTGTACATGGCACCGGAATCCACGTATAGATAATGAAGTCTTTCTGCGAGATCTTTAGCCAAAGTACTTTTTCCACAGGCAGAATGACCGTCGATGGCAACAATAATTCTTTTAGCCATGTACAAATATTCGGATTGATAA